>DATIPJ010000019.1:0-7250 GCA_035472155.1 Kofleriaceae bacterium | reverse complement strand
CAGTCGTCGCTGATGCGCGTCGTCGCTGATGTGCGTCGTCGCTGATGTGCGTCGTCGCTGATGTGCGTCGTCGCTGATGTGCGTCGTCGCTGATGTGCGTCGTCGCTGATGTGCGTTGGACGCCGGGTATCGATGCGTGTCGTGTGTCGGGCATCATGCACGTCGTCGCTGATGATGAGCATGGGGCGTCGATGAGCGCCGGGCGTAGGGTGTCGGGTATCGATGAGTGCCGGCGTTGTGCAAGCGTCAACGCGCGCGCGAGGCGATGGAGGCCTACGGCGAGCGGTAGCTTCCACGGCCGGTGGCTGCGCGGCACAGGTAGTTGAGTGTTGCGGCGGTGGGTCCTGCGAGACGGGCGGTCCGTCACCCGCGAGACGAGGCCTACCATCGCCGGTAGCGCGCGTGTTTGCGTTCTCCCCACCTCAGTGGCGCGCACTCACCGCACCGCACGCCGCCCACCGGTGCCACCCACCACGCATGCACCGATGCGACCGACTCCATGAAGAACCTCATCAACGAAGCCGTGCCAGAACGAGCCGAGCTCGAGGCCACCCGGACCTCGAGCTCGTGTGCTCGGACGCGGAGCGAGCTCAAAGTCATGCCGATCTCGAGCTCGTGTGCTCGGACCTGGAGCGAGCTCGAGGCACAGACGTGGAGCGAATTCGAGGCACGGACGCGGAGCGAGCTCGCGGCGCCGACCTCAAACGTAGGCTCACTTCCAGAGGCCGAACTGCTGGCCGGCGTTGTACACGCCGCCCGAGATCGCGCCACCGACGCCACCGGCGACGGCTCCGACGACAGCTCCGGGGCCGGTCACCGCGCCGCCGATTCCACCGGCGACCGCGCCACCAGCGCCCCACGACGCGACCGAGCCACCGAACTGCTTCCAGTCGAAGCCGCCAGTCACCGAGTCGAGCTGAGAGAGATCGAGAACTTCGAAAGCAATGTTGTTCGACATATTCATTCTCCGTGGTTAGTAAGGATTCTGGTGTCTCTGCAAAGCAGTCTGCATGCCAGTCGTCGATCCGTGCTTGATTGCGATCTTGGGCGATCGCGACGCGCAACGTCTGCCTACTGCGAGAGGCGAGCTGTAACGCCGGCGGCGTCGCCGCTCGAGGGCCGGCGGTGTGTATCGAGTCTTCTGTCCGAATACCGGACAGAAGAGTTGCACGATCTGGAACGCGAGGCGCGCTTCGCATGCTCGAGGTGACGGATCGTCTCGTCGGGATATCGTGTCTGGAGCTGCGGCAGTCGATAACTGAGCGAAAGCCAATGATGCGCGAGCTGGCATGTCGAGTGCTCTAGGTATTTCTCGAGAACGAAAACAAAACATCTAATCGAGAAAGAGAAAAGAAAATGAACACCGCGACCATGTTTGAGAGCATCAACATCGACCAGCTTGCCGACGTCACCGGTGGGTTCGACTGGGGCAGCTTCGGCCGCGCCACGGGTGGCGGCGCCGCCGCCGGGGCAGCCGGTGGCGCAGCGGCTGGTGCGATCACCGGCGCTGCGGCCGGTGGCGTCGGGGCGCTTCCGGGCGCCGGCGTTGGTGCACTGGCCGGCGGTGTGGGGGGCGCGGTGACCTCGGGCGTCAACAACATCGGGCAGCAGTTCGGCTGGTGGAAGTAGGCCCAACGCGCGCGGGTGCGCGCGTTGCGGATGTGGAGGCCGCGGTGCTGTTGGGGCGCCGCGGTCTTCGCGCGTCCGGACCTCGATCGATGCGCGACGGTGGCGTCCGTCGAACAGGCGGCGCTGCTCGATGGCAGGGCGGACGCTCGGGCGATGCGGGCTGATGACGGCGTCAGTCGAACAGGCGGCGCTGGCTTGATGGCTGCGCGGACGCCTCGGGCGCAATGCAGGTCGGGTCGTCGTGGTCGGCCTTGTTGACCCAGGTCGAGACCGCCTCGCGGATCCAGTCGCCGTCGGCCGGGTGGCCGAGCAGCGCGCGCGCCTGGGCGGCGTCGACCGCCGGGTCGAGCCAGGCCGCGTAGTCGCTCGGCGAGAGGATGATCGGCATGCGGTCGTGAATCGGGCGCACCAGGTCGTTGGCCCTGGCGGTGATGATCGTGAAGCTGTGCTGCTCCTCGCCGCTATCGCTGCGCGTGCGCGCCCAGAGGCCTGCGAACGCGAACAGGTCGCGCGACCGCGGATGGAAGTAGAACGGCTGGGGCGGCTGCTTCTTGGCCGGGCGGTCCTTGGACTTGTGGGAGACCCACTCGAAGAAGCCGTCGGCGGGCACGAGGCAGCGCTTGCCTTCGAGCGCGTCGCGGAAGAACTGCTTGGCGTTGAGTGACTCGAGGCGCGCGTTGATCATGAGCGGCGCGGTCTTGCCGTCGTGGCCGGCCCAGAACGGGACCAGGCCCCAGCGCATCATCTCGATGTGTCGCTCGCCCTGGCGCACGAGGACCACAGGCGCCGGCTGCGTCGGCGCGACGTTGAACCGCGGCTTCCACCACTCGTTCTGCGCCGCGCCGTCGTCGACCGCGGCCTCCATGTCCTCGGCGATCTTCTCATGTCGCGTCAACGTGTAACGGCCGCACATCCAGCGCGAAGTATTCCCCAGGACGGCGCGCGTGGCACCCGGATCGGGCACGGGGCGCCGCGGCGATCTAGGACAGCCGCAGCAGGCAGACCTGGAGGTAGCGATCGTGAGGCTGCGCGGCCAGTGTCGGGTACTCGGGCGGCAGGCCGCCCTGCTCGACGATCGCCCCGGTGCGGCCGGCGGTGCGCAGGCCCTTGTGGGCGAGCTTGGCCAGCGATGCGAGCTCGTGGGTGTTGGCGGCGAGCCAGAGCAGGCCGTCGGTGGGGATGACGGCGGCCGCCCTGGCGATCAGGTCGGGGTAGTCGCGGTCGAGGGTCCAGGGCGCGCCGCGCGCGGTCGAGAACGTCGGCGGGTCGATCAAGATCAGGTCGTAGCGCTCCTTGTCGCGGGCCGCGCGTGCGAGGAAGCGCACGGCGTCGCCGGTCTCGAACCGCCAGCGCTTGGCGTCGGTGAGGCCGCTGCGCGCGAAGTTGCCGGCCGCCCAGGCCTGCACGCCCGCCGACGTGTCGACGGAGGTGACCGCCGCGGCGCCGCCGCGCGCGCAGGCGAGGCTGAGCGCGCCGGTGTACGAGAACAGGTTGAGCACGCGCGCGCCCGACGCGAAGCGCGGCAGCCCGAGGCGGTGCGCGCGCATGTCGGTGAACAGGCCGTGGTTGAGGCCGCCCAGCGGGTGGACCTCGTACGGCACGCCGTGCTCGCTGACGATCAGCTTGTCGTCGGGCGGCGCGCCGATGACGTCCTGCTCGACGCTATCGGCGCCACCCCGCGCGCGCAGCTTGACGACCGCGCCTCGCAGCTGCGCGAAGCCGGCGCTCGCCTCGGCGAGCTGCTTGCCGAGCGCGCGCAGCCCTGCGCCGTAGGCGTAAACGACCGCGGTCGGGCCCAGCACATCACAGGCAAAGCCGGGGAGCCCGTCGCCCGCGCCATGGATGAGCCGGTACGCATGATCTGGCCCGGGCAGGCCGAGCGCCTTGCGCCAGCGCAGCGCGCGCTCGACCTTCCAGCCCAGGAGAGCACCGTCGATCCGCGGAAAGCCGTCGGCGGGCACGGCCATCACGCGCAGCCGTGCGTTGTCGGGGTCGGCGACGGCGAGGCCGAGCTCATCGCCGCGGTCGTCGACCAGCTGGACGTGCTCGCCGGCCGCGGCCTCGTGGGTGAGCCGCGCGGTGTCGACGTCGCGGCCGCCCGCGGCCACGAACGCCGCGGCAGGCCCGGGCAGGACGATCGACTTCATGCCTCGCGACCTTACGCGATCGGACGCTCGCGGTCCGCCGTTCCAGATGCCTCGCGACGCACGCGTTCGGCCCGGCGATGGCCGCGACAGCGCCGCGCATGCGGCGAAGCATCGCCCGGGGGCCGGTCAGTCGGCGCGGTTCACGCGACGAAGCATCGCCCTGGGGCCGGTCAGTCGGCGCGGTTCACGCGGCGAAGCATCGCCTACGGCCGGTCAGTTGCCGTGCTTGCCGCCGCGGTCGCAGTGGCCGCTCTTGAGGTTGATCGTGAAGGTGTGGGTACCGTCGAGGACCAGGGTGGCGGTGCCGTCGCCGTTGAAGGTCAGGTCGGCGTGGATCTCGACCGTCTTGTCGACATCGTGGCTGCCCATGTCGGTGCCGGTGACGGTGCGGTGGGTCTTGAGATCGAACGTCGCCGTACCGCCGGTGACCTCGCGGTCGACGGTCGAGATCGTGATCGCGGTGTAGGCCGCCGTGGCGTCGAGCGTGAAGGCCGAGGTGACACCCTGGTGGAAGATCGACATCAGGCTGGTGTCGAGCGAGAAGCTGCTATCGCCGTTGAGGGTCGCGGTAGCGCTCTGCAGGCCGGTGATCGTCCACGTGCCCTCGCGATCGATCGATGCCGTGAGGTTGGGCGTCTTGACGTCGCCCGAGAACTGGACCTCGACGGTGGCGCTGTCGGTGGTCTTGTCGCACTGGGCGAGCGTGGCGCCCGCGGCGTCCTTGCAGGTGATCGTGAAATCGTGGTTGATGCCCATGCGGTTGCCGTGGATCCGGCCGTCGCCGCTGCGCAGGAAGCCGAGCGGCAGGCGCCCCAGCGAGAGGCTGATCGAGTCGGCCATCGCGAGGACTTCGCCGGCTTGGACGGAGCTGCCGCTGCTGGTGGCGGTCGAGGCGGCGATCGTCTGGGCCGCATCGTCGTAGTCGGCGCTGGTCGCGGTCGACGACGACGACGACGACGAGCAGGCGGCGATCGAGAGGCTGAGTGTGATCCAGGATATTGGCTTCATAGTGACCTCGCCGCGATCGAAGCAAGGAGCACGCCTTTGTGCGTCGCGCGCCGCAACGAGTTGAATGCACAGCTCTGTATCAACTCCGCACGTGTGCTCGACGGGGAGCGCTGCCTCAACACTGAATCGCGATAGCGCAACTCTCGTACGTGGCGAGCCACACAGACTGTGCTGGATGTTCACACCACACGTGCTGGCGCAGGGGGGCTGAGATTCTCCGACGAGGCAGTGCGCCTCGCGGGTGTCACTCGTCGCGCTTGCGCGGGCGGGCGATGCCGTATTCGTCGAGGCGGTTGATCAGCGTGCGTCGCGAGATGCCGAGCATCTCGGCGGCCCGGGTCTGGTTGCCCGCGCAGCGCTCGAGCGCTTCGAGGATGCGCTGCTTCTCGAGCTCGGCGACGGTGGCGCGCACCTGGGTCGGCATGTCGGCGGCGCTGGGCGTGCGGATGGCGAACGGGGGCGGGATCGTCGCCGATGCGCGGGCACGGACGCGCTGGTCGACCGGGCGCGACGCCGGGTCGTCGATCGTGGTGAGGTGATGGCGCTCGATGAGGGCGCCGGTCGCGAGCAGGACGGCGCGCTCGCAGGCGTTGCGCAGCTCGCGGATGTTGCCCGGCCAGTCGTGGGCGGTGAGCCACTGCTTGGCGTCCTCGGAGAGCGAGAACTGACGGCCGAGCGGCGCGGCTGCCGAGGCGACAAACTGCTCGGCGAGCGGGAGGACCTCGTCGCGGCGCTCGCGCAGCGGCGGGATCGCGAACGTTGCACCCGCGAGGCGGAAGTAGAGGTCGCGGCGGAACCGGCCGGCGTCGACCTCGGCGCCGAGGTCCTTGGAGGTCGACGCGACATAGCGCACATCGACCGGGCGGGCGCGCGGCGCGTTGCCACGGCGGACCGCGGCGTCCTCGATCGCGCGCAGGAGCTTGTGCTGGAGGGCGAGCGGCAGCTGGTCGATGTCCGACAGGAACGCGGTGCCGCCGTCGGCGAGCTCGAGGCCGCCCGGCTTGTTGGCCTGCTCGTTGCCGAACAGCTCTGTCTCGAGGAGCGGCTCGCTGATCGCGCTGCAGTTGATGCGCACGAACGAGGCGGTCCGGCGCGGCGACATCTCGTGGATGCGCTCGGCGAAGCGCTCCTTGCCGACGCCGGTCTCGCCGATGACGAGCACGCTGAGCCGGCCCAGGGCGATGCGCGACGCCGATTGCTCGAGCGCGGCGAGCAGGCTCGAGCGCGCGGCGGTCTCGCGGCGCGTGCCGGCGCGGGTCTGGATCATGAGGGTGACCGCGCCGACCAGGAACGGCACGCCGACCGCGAGCCGGATCGGCTGGTTGGCCGGGAGCTTGGCACCATCGACAAAGGTGCCGTTGGAGCTGCCGGCGTCTTCGATCTGGATCTCGCCGCCGATCGCGAGGTTGGCATGGTGGCGCGACACCGAGCCCGAGTCGATGACCACATCGCACCGGCTGGCGCGGCCGATCGTGAGGATGCCGCTCGACGGCAGCGGGACGACCTGGAGCGCGGCGCCGTCGATCACCAGCAGCACCCGGTCACCAAACGGTGCTGCCCGATCGATCTGCTCGGTCGTGGCAGCCGGTTCGTCGTCGATCACACCGCTAGCCTACGCGGAGGTCCGGCCATTTAGCAACCGGGCGGCCGCCGCAGCCCGACCCCGATGCCGGCCCGACCTGGCCCGGAAACACCCGACGCAACAAATCGCAACATGCGACCGCCGCCATCGTCGACGGCACAGCTACTCGAGCGGCAGCTCGCGCTCGTCATCGGCCGGGGCCAGCCGCTCGCGCTCGATCGCGCGGACGCAGCTGTTCCAGCGCAGGACGGCGTCCTCGTTGCCAGGCGGCCGCAGGGCCTCGGCGCGCTCGTACCATTCCATCGCGTGGCGAAAGCCGTCGTAGGCCGCCGAGCGCACCACGTTCTTGCGATGCAGGAACGCCCGGGTCTCGCGCTCGTGGACCACCCCGCTGTAGTAGGCGCGCTCGTACTCGTCGGGCAGCCGGGCGATGCACGCGCGGGCTTCGCGGGCGGCGTTGGCGGCGCCCGCGGCGCTGAACTGGTCGGTCAGCGACAGGATGAGACAGTGCAGCGCGTCGTGGTTGCCCGGATCGATCGCGATGATGTCGTGGCAGATGCTCTCGGCCTGGACCGGATCGTTGAGCAGCCGGTAGCGCTCGGCCTTCTCGAGGGCATGTGGGATGCCCTCCGCGGTGATTCGCTTGAGCTGGAACGTGGTCATGCCCGGAGCTTACGCCGGGCCTTTATCGCGTGTTGCGCCTGCGGGAGCCGCCGGTGCCGCGCTACCGCCCTCCTCGGCGCGCGTCTTGGTGCGCCGGCGGATGCCGAGCAGCTTGCGGCCCACGATCGCGATCGGATCGAAGTAGCGGTCGACCACGCGCTCCTTGAGCGGAATGATCCCGTTGTCGGTGATCCCGATGTGCTCGGGGCAGACCTCGGTGC
>DATIPJ010000018.1:0-9040 GCA_035472155.1 Kofleriaceae bacterium | reverse complement strand
CCTCGACTGTAGCGGCTTCGTCTACCAGGCGCTCGACGAGGTACAGCGCGAGACCGGCGCGCAGACCACCGGCGACGTCAACGACCAGGACGGCATCCTCGACTACTACCCGAACGTCAGCACCGGCCGCACGCTCGCCAGCGACGAGGCGATGGGCGGTGTCACCAACGACACGCTGGGCATGGAGGTCCAGGCGCCCGAAGGCCTCCAGGTCGCGGACGTGATGTACATCCACAACCACATTCGCATCCTCATGCAGGTCGATCGCTCCCGCACCGCGGAGGGCATCACCCAGTTCACCACCGCGGAGTCGACCTACGACGGCCGCTACTCATCGGGCGGGCAGACGCGAGGGCCGCGCGTGCACGAGTGGCGCTACCGTCAGGGCGCGCTCGAGCAACGCTACGAGGGCTCGGCGGACTGGGTCCCTTCGAACGAGACGCCGGTCTATCGCCGTCACCTCGCCCCCGCGGCCCCGCTGCCTGCGGGCGGAGCCGGCAAGCGCGCGGTCAACAACGTGCTGCGCAAGGCCAACGGCGCGACCACCAGCACCGCCAGCACCGCCGGCACAACCGTCGGGACCACCGGCATCACCGCCGGGACCACGGGCACACCCGGCATCGCCGGCACGCCCGGCACCGCCGGCACGCCCGGCGCCGCCGATCCGGGCGCCGCGCTCGCCGGGGGCGGCTCGGGCGCGCAGCTACCGGCGTCGACGCGGCAGCAAATGGAGCGCTCGTTCGGCGCCGACTTCGGCGGCGTGCGCGTGCATCACGGCGGCGCGGCCGAGGCGCTGGGTGCGCAGGCGTTCGCCGACGGCGAGAACCTTCACTTTGCGCCCGGGCGTTTCCAGCCGGGCTCGCGCGACGGCGACGCGCTGATCGGCCACGAGCTCGCCCACGTGGTGCAGCAGCGCGAGGGTCGCGTGGCCGCCCCCCAGGGCAAGGGGGCCGCGATCGTCGAGGACGCGGGTCTCGAGGCCGAGGCCGACCGCATGGGCGACGCAGCCGCCGACGGCCGAGCGGCGCGGCCGAGCGGCGACGCGGCACACGGCCCGACCTCGGACGGCCACGCGGCCCAAGGGCGGGCGGTGCAGCGCAAGGACGACCTCGGGGATGCGAGCGGCGGCGCACCCGCCCTCGCGCAGGGCCGGGGCTTCGACGGCCTGCTCACGACGATCGACACCATCCTCACCCAGCGCACCGCCGGCCAGCCGCCGCCCGCCGATCAGCTTCACGCGCCGGTGCAAAGCCTCGTCGAGTGGTGCCGCACGCGCCTGCCCGATCAGGCGCAGGTACGGCAGTACCTGGCATCGAACGCGCCGCGCGACGAGAAGGTGCGCGTCATCGGCGACATGGGCAACGAGCTCACGCGCATGGAATTCATGCTCGGCGGCCTCTACAACGGCTCACCGTCGGGCACCAGCTGGCGCACCGATGCCGGCTCGCAGAGCCTGTTCGTCGCGACGTACCTCGACGCCGCGGGCGATCTCAAGCCCGACTACGACTGGTGCACGTCGTTCGCCGGCTACGGCTACGGCCGGCTCGGCGCCGGCGACAGCGTCACCAACTACTTCGGCTCGGGCCCCAAGCAGCGCGAGCACGGCGCCGTGGTCTTTCCGCAGACCTCGTGGCTCTTGCTGCGCCAGCTGATCGCGTACTGGCAGGCCGACGCGAGCCGCCAGACCGTGATCACCTCCGTCTCCGACCTGATCCACCAGTACATGCACGACCCCGCCAGCCTGCTCGGTCAGCTGGATCCGGTCACCGGCGCCGAGCGCACCGCCTTGCTGCAGTACCTCTACAACCAGGGCGCGTCGGCCGGCGTGATCTCGGCGCTGACCTCGCGCAGCCCCCAGACCACCGTGCCGCGCATCGGCGACCTCTTGATCTTCAATCCGCACGGCGCCGCATCGGGCACCAACGACGAGCACACCGCCATGGTCGATCGCTTTCAGTTCCCGACGCTGTCGACCCTCGAGGGCAACCTCGGCGATACCACCGGCACGCGGCAGCTCGACCTCTCGAACCTCGATCAGCTTGCGCAGGTCTACTTCATCTCGCGCCCCGCCGAGCAGATCGTCCCGCAGGCCCCTGCCGGGAGCGCGGGCGGGCCGGCAGGCGCGGGCGGCGCGGCAGGCGCGGGCGGCGCGACTGGCAACCGCGGCGCCGGGCTCGCCGAGCTGCTCGCGCTGCGCTCGCACAACCAGCGCATCCACGCCGTGTTCAGCAAGCTGCCGAGCACCCCCTCGACGGCGCCCTACATGGGCCCGGCACACAACTGGGGTCGCTGAGCCCGCGCCCGGCCCTCGGGAGAGACGTCTGCGAGCTGTCGCACCGCCGGAGCACGATGCCTGTGCGCCGCGTTGCCGCCGCGTCAGGTAGGCTGCGTGCAGTGCCAAGCTCGCGACTGTCGCCGTTCGGACTCGTCCTGCTTGCCATCGTGACCTTGGGCTGGGGCTTCACCTGGCCGATCAACAAGCTCGTCGTCGATGAGATCCCGCCGCTGACGTTCCGCGCAGTGGCGCTCGTGGGTGGCGGCGCGATGCTGCTCGTGGTGGCGCGCGCGGGCGGCCAGTCGCTGCGCCTGCCCGTGCGCTACTGGGGCCGGCTCCTCGCCCTCGCGGCGTTCAACATCGTGGGCTGGAACGTGCTCGTCATCTATGGCATCGCGCTGCTGCCGTCGGGGCGCGCGGCGCTGCTCGGCTACACGTTTCCGCTCTGGAGCACGCTGCTCTCGATATGGTTGCTCGCCGAGCCGCTCACCCTGCAGCGCGGCGTGTCGGTGGCACTCGGGATGGGCGGCGTCGCGGTCCTCCTCGGCGGCGACTTCGCACGCATGGCAGGTGCGATGACCGGCGTGGCGCTGACGCTCGGCGCGGCGATCTCGTGGGCGCTGGGCGTCGTGCTGCTCAAGCGCATCGTGCTGCCGCTGCAGACGGTCGCCCTCACTGCATGGATGATGCTCGCCGGCGGTGTCCCGATCCTCATCGCGGCGATCGTCCTCGAGCACGATCGCTGGCAGCCGGTCTCGACCGGCGCCGTGCTGGGCCTTCTGTACAGCCTGTTCATCGCGCTGATGCTCTGTTACTGGGCCTGGAATCGCCTCGTCCTCATGGAGCCGGTGTCCGTGTCGTCGGTCTCCTCGCTGGCGACCCCCGTCATCGGCGTGGCGAGCGGCATGTGGATGCTCGGCGAGCCGCTGACCTGGCGCGAGATCGCCGCGGGCGCCTTCATCCTCGGTGCCCTCGCACTCGCGCTCGATCCTCGCGAGGGCACGCGCGAGGCCACGCGCGACGGCACGCGCGAGAGAAGCCGCGTCGGACGATAGCCCATTCGTCGCGCCGCGGTAGGCTGTCGGCGTGGACCGCTCGCAGTTCGAGGAGCTCGTCGCGCCGCATCGCAAGGAGCTCCATGCGCATTGCTACCGGATGCTGGGCTCGGTGCACGATGCCGACGATGCGCTCCAGGATGCGTTGCTCGGCGCCTGGCGCGGCCGCGACACGTTCGCCGGCAAGAGCTCGCTGCGCGCGTGGCTGTTTCGCATCGCGACCCACGCGTGCCTGCACCTGATCGCGCAGCGGCCGCGGCGGCTGTTGTCCGCCGACTATCAGTCATCTGCCCCGGGGACGGACATCGAGGCACGGGTGATGGAGCCGATCTGGCTCGAGCCCTATCCCGATGACCCCGAGGCGCGCGTCGAGCAGCGCGAGCAGGTCGAGCTGGCGTTCGTTGCC
This sequence comes from Kofleriaceae bacterium, assembly GCA_035472155.1. Lineage (GTDB taxonomy): Bacteria > Myxococcota_A > Polyangia > Haliangiales > Haliangiaceae > JABFXX01. Next base: position 5,304 of record DATIPJ010000018.1, on the reverse strand, counting down.
GCGCTGCAGCACCTGCCGGGGACGCAGCGCGCGGTGCTGCTCGTGCGCGATGTGCTCGGGTTCTCGGCCGAGGAGGCGGCCGGGCTGCTCGAGGTGACGGTCCCGACGGTGAACAGCGCCTTGCAGCGCGCCCGCGCATCGATCGCCGAGCGCGCGCCGGCCCGGTCGCAGCAAGCGACGCTGCGCGATCTCGGCGAGCCGGCGCAGCGCGCGCTGGTCGCATCGTTCGTCTCGGCGTGGGAGCGCGCCGATGTCGACGCGCTGCTCGCGCTCCTGGCGTCCGACGCGCGGTTCATGATGCCTCCGATCCCGACCTGGTTCGACGGCATCGACGCGATCCGTCGCTTCGTCGCCGAGCGCATGTTCCAGACGCCGTGGCACCTGGTGCCGATGCGGGCGAGCGGGCAGCTCGCGTTCGCGTGCTACCAGGGGCCGGCGTTCCGGCTCGGGGCGTTCGCGGTGGTCACCGTGCGCGGCCCGGCGATCGCCCAGATCTGCGGTTTCCTTGACCCCGCGGTCCACGCACGTTTTTCGATCCCGACCGATGAGTTTCGGCCGCCCGCCGACTCATACGGAGCATGAAGAAGACGTACACCGGAAGCTGTCACTGCGGCGCCATCCAGTACCAGGCCGAGCTCGACCTCGCGGCAGGCACATCGCGCTGCAACTGCTCGTTCTGCACCAAGGCCCGGTTCTGGCTGGCGATCGCCAAGGCCGACGACGTGAAGCTGCTGCGCGGCAGCGAATCACTCGCCGATTATCAGCACGTGCCGGCGGGAAAGTCCGAGCCGTTCCTGCATCTCCACTTCTGTCGGGTGTGCGGCGTGCGGCCGTTCACCCGGGGCGGCCACTTGCCGGCGCTCGGCGGCGAGTTCTACGCGATCCAGGTCGCCACGCTCGACATCCCTGACGAGGAGCTCGCCGCGGCGCCGATCCGCTACGTCGATGGACGGAACGGGAACTGGAACGCAGCGCCGGCCGAGCGCCGCCACCTGTGACTTTGCGATCGTCGCTGGCAGGCTAGGCCCGTGGCCGGCGTGGCCACGCCTGGGCGCGGTCACGGAGAGGTGCGCAGGGCGCATGCGCAATGGTGAGCTTGCGCGACCGCGGTTCACGACTCGAGCCACGCAGCACATGCGCGCGGCGGTGTAGTCGCGCTTGCCGGCCGTCGCGGCCTGTGGGGCCGCTTGCCGCGCGGTGCGGCGCCGGTTCGCGTGAGCGGCGGTCATGCGTGCGCGACACGATGCGACCGCGGCCGAGAATGACAATGTGCAATACGTAACTGGCGGTGAACGACTGGCACTCTGACGAGATCGTCAGTGCCATCATGCGTGCGTTCAGTCACCGCACTGCTCAGAACATCTCGTTGTGCAGGATTGTGGGCGCTATCTTGACTGCCCATGAAGCGCCGTGAATTTCTACGCAACTCAGGTTGGTTCGTGGTCGGAGCCGCTCTGGTGCCCGGCTGCGTCAGTGAAAGTGATCTTTTGTCCGAAGCCTCGTCGGCGGAGACCGACGCCGTCGCGAGGTTTCGTTTCCCGCAAGGCCTCGCGTCGGGCGATCCGCGCGCGTCGTCGGTGGTGCTCTGGACGCGCATCGTGCCCACGAGCGGCAACGCCGCCGCGCCGGTGCGCCTCCGCGTCCAGGTGGCCACCGATGTGCGCTGCGAGAACCGCGTCGTCGATCGCGAGATCGTGGCCACCGAGGCCAGCGATCACACCGTGCGCGTGCTCGTGACCGGGCTGCGGCCGGCGACGCGCTATCATTATCGCTTCGTCGCCGGGCGCGACTCGATCACCGGACAGACGCGCACCGCACCGTCGGCCAATGCCGATGTCCAGGTCAATCTGGCCTGGGTATCGTGTCAGGATTACAGCGCTGGATTCTACGGCGCGTATCGCCAGATGATCGTCGACGACGACGCCCGGCCCGAGGCCGACAGGATCCATGCCGTGGTCCACCTGGGCGACATGATCTACGAGACCCGCGCCGATGCGTTCCAGGCGGCGCTCGACGACAACTTCAACCCGATCGCGCTGACCAATGCAGACGGCACGCCGCGCGAGGTGCCTGCGTTTCCGTCGGGTGGCGGGCACCGGGCCGGCCACGAGTTCGCACAGACGCTGGCCGACTACCGCCACCTCTACAAGACGTACCTGTCCGATCCGGACATCCAGGCGGCGCGGGCGCGCTGGCCGTTCGTCTCGACCTGGGACGATCACGAGTTCACCGATGACTGCTGGCAGAGCCAGGCCAACTACACCGACGGCGTCGGCCTCGACGAAGGCGATCAGACCCGCCGGCTCGCCGCGAGCCAGGCATGGTTCGAGTTCGTGCCGGTGCAGCTGACGGGAGCCGGCGGCGTGCCGCACGTGCCGAATGAGGCCCACGACTTCGCCCCGGTTGCCGTGAGCGACGCGACGTTCACGCCCCCCAACGACGACAACTTCGTGCCCGAGCCCAACAACGCCGCGGCGATCGGCGCGATCGCGATCTATCGCTCGCTGCGGTTCGGCCGCCACGTCGAGCTGGTGATGACCGACCAGCGCAGCTACCGCAGCGACCATGCGATCCCCGAGGAGCTGACCCAGAACCCGGTGTTCTTCGCGCCGCGCGCCATCCTGCCGCTGCCGCTGGTCAACACGCTCGACGCAGGGCGCACCGCCAACAACAACGATCCGCCCGACGCGGTCTCGTTCCTCGGCGGCGCGGTCGTATTTCCCAACCTGCGCAAGGCGAGCCCGCCGGGAACGGTCCTCGGCAAGGCGCAGAAGGCGTGGTGGAAGGCCACGATGAAGGGGTCGAACGCGACCTGGAAGCTGTGGGGCAACGAGGTCACGCTGATGCGCCTCAAGGTCCAGCAGCTCGGCGCCACCGATGTCTCCGATCGCGTGCTGGCGGGCGACTCGTGGGATGGCTATGCGACCGAGCGCAACGAGCTGATGGGCTTCCTGCGCAGCGAGGCGATCCAGAACGTCGTCGTGCTGTCGGGCGACATCCACGCCGCGTTCGCGGGCACGATCCTCGATAACTACGACGCCGCCGCGCCGACCGCGGTGGCGTGCGAGCTCGTCGCGCCGGGGATCACGTCGAACTCGCTGTTCTCGACGCTGGAGGCGGGGTCGCGCGCGGTGGATCCGGCGCTGCGTGGTCTGTTCACGGTCGATGCATCCGCCAGCGGTGGCGCGCGGTTCACCGAGAACGTGAACTTGCTGCTGCTCGACGGCGTGCAGGCGGCCGGGACCTTCGCGGGCGCGATCGCCCAGGGCGCGCCGGTGCAATTCGCGCTGGCCGCGGCGCTCGGGGCCGCCGATCCCAACACCAACCCGCACCTCAAGTACGTCGACTCCAACGCACAGGGCTACGGCTACACGAAGGTCACGGCCAGCCAGATCGCGGCGACGATCGTCACGATCAACCGTCCGGTCACCGGACCGACGTCGGCGGGGCCGGGCGTGCGGCGCGCGGCGAGCTTCACGATCCCGAAGGACAACCCGGCCGGGATGACCGGGCCCGTGGTGACCGGCGAGAAGCCCTTCCCGCTGACCTGACCGATCGGGTACCGGCGAGGCCGTTCCCGCCGACCGGACCGCGGAGTAGCATCGCGCGCCGATGAGCGCTCTGTTTTCTCCGCTGTCCCTGCGCGGCCTGTCGCTCCCGAACCGCATCGTGGTGTCGCCGATGTGCCAGTACTCGTCGACCGACGGCCGCGCCGCGCCCTGGCACTTGATGCATCTCGGCTCGCTCGCGCTGTCGGGCGCCGGGATGCTGTGCACCGAGGCCACCGCGGTCGAGGCCGACGGCCGGATCTCGGCCGCGGACCTCGGCCTGTGGGACGACGCCACCGAGGCCGCGCTGGTGCCCGTGCTCGCCGGGATCCGCGCGCACTCGAAGATCGCGATGGCGATGCAGCTCGCGCACGCGGGGCGCAAGGCCACGACGGCCGTGCCGTGGGACGGTGGACACCAGGTCCCCGTCGCGCAGGGTGGCTGGCGGACGTGGGCACCGTCGGCGCTCACGCAGCGCCCGGGCGAGGAGCCGCCGATCGCTCTCGATGCCGCGGGCCTCGCGCGCATCCGCGACGCATTCGTCGGAACCGCGCGGCGCGCGGACCGCCTGGGCTTCGACGCGCTCGAGCTCCATGCGGCGCACGGATACTTGCTGCATCAGTTTCTGTCGCCCGTGGCCAACCAGCGGACCGACGAGTACGGCGGCTCGCTCGCCAACCGCATGCGGTTCCCGCTCGAGGTGTTCGAGGCGGTGCGCGGCGCGTTTCCGGCGGGCAAGCCGGTCGGCGTGCGCGTGTCGGCCACCGACTGGGTCGATGGCGGCTGGGACCTCGAGCAGACGATCGCGTTCGCGCGCCAGCTCGCCGAGCGCGGCGTCGACTGGATCGACGTCTCGTCGGGCGGCATCTCGCCGCAGCAGAAGATCGCGATCGGCCCGGGCTACCACGTGCCGTTCGCCGATGCGATCAAGCGCGCCACCGGCGTCACCACCATGGCGGTCGGCCTGATCACGACCGCGGCGCAGGCGGAGGAGATCCTCGCGACCGGCAAGGCCGACCTGGTCGCGCTCGCGCGCGCCATGCTCTACGACCCGCACTGGCCGTGGCACGCCGCTGCCGAGCTGGGGGCCAAGGTCGACGCACCGCCGCAGTACTGGCGCGCCACGCCGGCCGGTCGACCCGATCTGTTCGGCCACCCGCACGGCACGCGATAGCGCGTCGTCAGTCGCGTGCGAGCGCGCGGGCCGGGCGGCGCGAGCGCAACACCGTCGCGGCGAGCGTGAGCCCGACGAGCACACCGACGACGGCGACGGCGTACGCGAGGCGATAGCCCAGGACCGTGGCGTCGCGCAGCGGCACACCGGCGGCGGTGAGCGCGTGGGTGCGCGACGATGCGATCGTGACCAGGATGGCGATGTCGACCGCGGCCGACAGCTGGAGCGAGAGGTTCACGATCGCCGAGCCCAGGCCGGCGTCACGCGGCGGGACCTCGGACATCGCGAGCGTGAGCAGCGGCAGGAACGACAGACCGAAGCCCAGGCCGAGCAGCATGTGCGAGAACATCCGCACCGGGAAGTACGGCTCGTCGACGGGGAGGCTCGCCATCAGCGCGACGCCGACCGCCGCGGTCGCGAGGCCCAGGATCAGCACGCGGGTCGGCCCGAGCCGGCGGACCAGCCGCGCGGTGATGCCGAGCGATAGCGCCGCGACCACGAGCGTCTGGGGCAGGAACGCGAGCCCGACGCGCAGCGGCCCGAACCCGAGGGTCTGCGACATGTCGAGCGACGCGAGGAAGA
>DATIPJ010000017.1:0-7313 GCA_035472155.1 Kofleriaceae bacterium | reverse complement strand
TCGGCGAGCCGCACGCGAAGCCGATCGCGAGGTCGGCGGCCGCGCGGCCATGGCCGTTGATCGCAACGGGCTCGAATGCGATGTCGTCCCAGCCGGCGGCGCGCATGTCGGCCGCGATGCGCTCGGGGTCGCCGTAGCCGTGGATCACGTCGAGGATGCGCGGTGGATCGGCCGGGAATAGATCGGCCAGCGTGCGCGCCATGGCGGCCGCGAACGGATTGGCATCGAGCGACTGCCACACGGTGGCGATCAGCTGGCCGCCCGGCGCGAGGACGCGGCGCGCCTCCGCGAAGCCGCGCACCTTGTCGGGCAAGAACATCAGCCCGAACTGGCAGACGGCGAGATCGAACGCGCCATCGCCGAAGGGCAGCGACTGCGCATCGGCCGGCTGCCACACGATGCCCGCGGCCGCGATGGCGCGCGCGGCGTAGCCGACCATGGCGTCGCTGAGATCGGTCGCGGTCAAGGTCGCGCTCGGCGGCAGCGCGTCGCGCAGGTGACGCGTCACGATCCCCGTGCCACACGCGATCTCGAGCACCCGCAGGCCGTCGCGCCGCGGGATGCGAGCCACGAGCTCGCGCGCGTAGGGCTCGAACAGCACGGGACCGAGGTAGCGATCGTAGTTCTCGGGGACTGACCCGGAGAATGCGTCGGTGGTCATCGTGCCCACTCTACTCTCCCCGGAGCGCGCGGCGCGATCGAATCTTCGGCGCGCCGAGCCGCGTGAGATGTTTTACTGCGGGCAGTACTCGGGGAAGAAGCTCCAGTCGGCGGGCGCGCACGTCACCGACTGCGGGTGGCCCTGGTCGTGGCTCGCCTCGAGGCAATGCGGCCCGTCGCCGGCGTTGCACCAGCCGCAGCCGGGCAGCGACGAGCACTCGCCGCAGCTCGGGCCGTGCGCCGCGCAATAATCGCCGCAGCTGCCCGGCCAGGTCGAGAACGCCGGCGACGGGCAGTTCGATTCCGACGAGCCGTTGACGCCCTCGGTCTCGCACTTGCCCGTGGTGGTGCAGAACCCGCAGCCGATGTGCGCCGAGCAGCTCTCGCACCCCGAGAGGCTCGAGCACGGCACGTCGGCGATCGCCTGCAGCGGCAGCACCTGGTAGTGCGTCGCCGAGACGCCGGAGTAGACGAACAGCGAGAGGATCGTCCCGCGCGGGGTCGTCGACGGCACCGACACCTCGAGCGTGGCGGTCTGGCGATCGTTGAGCCGGTTGTCGGACAGCGTCACCTTCGGGTTGCCATGCGGCGATGCCTGCGCCGACAGCTGCCAGTCGTCGAGGTCGCCGGTCGACCAGCCGATCAGCCGCAGCGACTCGCTCTCTCCCGGCACGATGCGCGGCATGGCCAGGCTATCGGAAATGACGCTGAAGTACGGCGCGTCGGTCGGCACGGGCACGCACGGATCGCCGCCGGCGGCAGCAGCCGCGTTCGAATAGCTGCGCTGCGCGGCGAACCCGCCCTCGCGCCACACCGACGCCTCGCTCGAGCGCTCGCAGAGGTCGGCGACCTCGAGCCCGAGGCCGCTCCACGAGCCGACCGGATCGAACAGCTGGTACCCGGGCCGGTTGAACGGGATGGGATCGGTCACGGCCTCGATCAGCTCGTGCGAGCTGGCGACCATGCGCGCCTCGAGGGTCGACAGGCCCTGGAACAGCCCCGGGCAGGTGACGATCACGGCGTAGATCAGCTCGACACCGCCGCGGCGCGCCGAGAGGTGAAAGCCGCCGAAGTCATCGCAGCTCGAGTCCGAGCTGTCGAACGCGACCCGCGTGTGCGCCGGGAAGTAGGCGATGTACAGCACCTGCGAGAGGTCGCCGTCGGCGGGCTTGGGGAGCGAGCCGTCGGCCACGCCCTGGAACAGCAGGCTGGCGATCTCGAAGTTGTTGATCTGATCGGGCGCAGCCTCGGGGCGGTTCACCACGCCGAGCACCGAAGCACCGGTCACGCCGTACTCGGTCCCGGCCTCGGTGAGCCACCGCGACGTGACCACCCAGTCGGCGAACCGGGTCAGCGGCAGCGCGTCCGGATCGTCGTTGTAGAAGATCGGAACGATCTGGGGATGCGCCATCACCGGCCCGCCGCGGTTGGTGATCGTGGGCAGCAGCACGTCGGGCAGCACGGCTGGCCCGTCGTCGCCGCCACAGCCGGCCACCAGCACGCAGGCGAGAAGCGCGGCCCTCATCGGCCGAGCGTACAACGCGCTTACGCGAGCTCGTACAGATAATCGACGAACGAGCGCACCGCGGCGTCGAACCCGTGGATCTTCGGATCGGTGGACTCGATCAGGTAGTACTCGTCGGGGGCGTGCGCGCCGTTGCCGTGCCCGAGACCGAAGTGCCCTGCCGGCAGCTTGAGCGGCGCGCCGGTGAACACGTATCCCGGCCACGAGCCGCCCGTGCGCGGCCACAGGATCGGCTGGATCCCGGCGCGCTCGTAGACCTTGGTCTCGGCGCGGATCAGCCGCGAATCGGGCGACGTCGAGTTCGGATCGTAGCCGCCGGTCATGTTGACCTCGACGTCGCCGAAGCCGCGCTTGGCCAGGTGCGCCTTGAGCTTGGCCAGCGTGTCCGCCGCCGTCATGTCCGGCACGAGGCGCAGGTCGAGCTTGGCCACCGCCTTGTGCGGCAGGACCGTCTTGCCGCCCGGGCCGGTATACCCGCCGACCAGGCCCTCGATGTTGACCGTCGGCTTGCTCGCGATGTCCTCGAGCGCCTGGCGCCAGCTCGCGTCGCGCGCCCAGCGCTCGACCCCGAGCGCCTGCTTGGTGACATTCTCGTCGATGCGCTTGGCCGCCTCGTCGAGGTAGCCCTTGTCGCGATCGCTGATCGGCCGCACCTTGTCGAACAGCCCGTCGATCGCCGGGTCGCCATTGGCGTTGACCAGCGAGCCGAGCGCCTGCACGAGGTGCCACGCGGGGCTATCGACGCGCGCGCGGTTGCTCGAATGGATGTCCTTCTTGGGGCCGCGCTTCCAGGTCTCGCCGCTCGACACCAGCTCGCACTCGATGACGCCCTTGGCGCCGAGCGCGATCGTCACGGTGCCGTCGGTGCCCTGCCCCGCCGACGGCATGAAGATGCCCTCGCAGCGCTTGAGCGCGGCCTGCACAGGCGCCTTGCCCACGACCTGCGGGAAGTGCGGCGAGCCGATCTCCTCTTCGCCCTCGGCGACCAGCACGAGGTTGACCGGCAGCTTCTGGTTCGCGCCGCGGATCGCGTGCAGCGCGGCGAGGAACGCCGCCTCCGGCCCCTTCTGGTTCACCGCGCCGCGCCCCATCACGCCCTTGCCGAGCTTGGGGATGTCGACGATCGCAGCGTCCCACGGCGGCGAGCGCCACTCCGACGGGTCGACCTGCTTGACGTCGTACATGAAGTAGATGCCGATCGTGCGCGGCGCGCCGGCCTCGAGCGTCGCGAACACGCCGGGATGTCCGTCGGTGGGCACCGCCTCGACCTTGCCGAAGCCCGCCTCGCGCAACAGCTTCATCATCATGTCGCGGCCCTCGGACATGCCCTTGTTCTCGGCGGCGATCGAAGGCTGGCGGATCCACTGCTGCAGGCGCGCGACCGCCTCGCCGTGCCGCTTCTCCACTTGCTCGTGGACGGACTTCGGCGCGGCCGCTGCTCGAGCGTGGCGGGGCAACATCGCGACGGCTCCGACGGCCGCCGCTCCATGGAGGAAGGTTCGACGTCTCATCATGGGTCGCGACTATACGGAAAACCCACCACGCTCGCGCCCTCGACAACGCCTCCCGGCCGGCCGGTGTGCGCCCCCTGGCTACATGCCATCGCAGCTTTCCCCCTCGCCGCGCCTCGACCTCGACGCGAACGTCGCGCCGCCGTCGCTCGAGATCGACGCATAGATCTCCGGTCACAAACGGGAGCCGCCAGAACGCTACGTCCACATGAGGACCAAGATAGCGGGAGCACTTCTGTTCGCTTCGATCGCCGCGTGCGGGGTGGTCGAGGACGAGACCACCACGGAAACGCAGAACCTGTACGGCTCACCAGCGTGGTTTGGCGGGACCGTTCCCGTCTGCTGGGAGAATCCGGATGCTCACATGGACCTCCAGATCCGCGTGCGCGAGATCCTGCGCGAGACCTGGGAGAGCTATACGACCGTCTCGTTCATCGGACCGGTGTCCAGCGAGCCGTTTGGCGGACTCTGGCCGCCGTGCAGCGAAGCGCCGGGAGGCCGCAGGGTCGAGGTCTCGTTCTCCGAGGAAGCGGACTATCGCGGCTGGACCATTCCCGCCGGGCACGACAACAGCCTGAAGGTCATCTTGATCTCCGATCGAGCGTTGGCCGAAAACTTCACGCGCTTTCGCTACGAGGTCATTCACGAGTTCGGGCACGCGCTCGGTTTCCAGCACGAGCAACAGCGTCCTGACAACTGGACCAACGGCACCGCCGACCAGTGCCCGATGCCAGCCGACGTCGACGACCCAGGGAACTACAATCCCGTCTACGGAGGGATCAACTGGACCCCCACGTACGACGCCAACTCGGTCATGAACTACTGCAATCCGGCCGGGTACCCGCAGGATCTCAGCCTGGGCGACATCAGTGGCGCTCGCGCAGCGTACGGTCGCCGGGACGTCAAGGGCGATATCTACCGGGTCGACAGCGACTACCAGTTGCACTGGTATCGCCACGACGGACGAACCAACGGCGCCGATTCGTGGGGGTACCCCTCGGGCAACGTCGTCGGAACCGGCTGGGACTTCAAGCACGTGTTCTCCGCCGCGGGAAGCGCTGGCATCTTGTACACGATCGACGCCAGCAACCAGCTCGCGTGGCGGCGCCACGACGGACGCGTTGATGGCAAATTCCGCTGGGCACCAGGCGCCGGAAACGTCGTCGGCTACGGCTGGGATTTCACGCAGGTGTTCGGCGCCGACAAAGGCGTCATCTACGGAATCACTCCCTACACCCCGGCGCACATCGGTTCCACCACGGAGAGTGGGGACGCCTTGATCCCCGAGTCGGGTGGCGAGCTCAAGTGGTATCGCCACGACGGCCGGAACGACGGCAGCTTCACGTGGGGCCCGGGCTCGGGCAACACGGTCGGCACGGGATGGAACAGCTTCAAGCAGGCGTTCTCCGGCGGCGACGGCGTGATCTACGCGATCACGCCCTACGTCCCGGCGCACGCTTCGCCCGTGTACGGGGGAGGTTGGATCGCTGCATCGGGTGGCGAGCTCAAGTGGTATCGCCACACCGGTCAGAGCGACGGCACCAAGCGCTGGGCGCCAGGGTCGGGGGCTACCATTGGCTGGGGCTGGGGCGACTTCAAGGCTGTGTTCTCCGGCGGCGACGGCGTGATCTACGCGGTAGACAGCACCGATCAGCTCCGCTGGTATCGCCACGATGGACGCGCCAACGGCGCCCGCGTGTGGGCCCCGGGCTCGGGAAATGTTGTCCGCACCGGATTCGACTTCGAGAACGTGGTCGGCGACGACTGAGCGCTATCTGCTCTTCTAGAGGACGCGCACGGGGGCGGTGCGGGCGTTGACGAGGGCCGGCTTGTCGGGGCCGCGCTTGCGGAGCTTGCCGATCCGCACCCAGTAGGTCTGGCCGCGCTTGAGCTGCCAGCGCTCGTCGGTGGCGCGCATGTCCTGGCCGCCGTAGCTCGCTCGCTCGCCGGGGAGGTTCATCAGCGCGACGACCGGGCTGCCGAGCTGATCGGCGATCGGCCAGCCGTCGCCCTCGGAGAGCGGCGCGGGACCGACGATCTGGAAGTAGACGGCGTCGCCGTCGCGCGCCACGCTGATCGTGCGTGCGCCTGAGGGAAGCGCGCCGCTCGCGATCGCGTGGCCGGGTGCGGGGGGCTGCGGGTCCTTGACGTCGCTCGACGGCGCAGGCGGCAAGGGCTGGATCGCATCGGGCTTCCAGAACCAGCGGCGCTCGGCGTCGAGCTGCCAGGCACCGCCGGCGGCGATGCGGTCGCCTTCCTTGGCCTTGTCGCCGAGGGCGATGCGGATGCCGAGCGTGCCGTTGCCGTCGGTGTCGTCGATCAGCCATACGTAGGGCGATGGGACGAGGCCCGCGTCGGGTGGGGCGCCGGCGTCGCTGGGCGCGGCGAGCAGGGGCGCCGGCTCGAAAATCGCCGGGCCGACGCGGCCGTAGACCACGCCGTGCTGGCGACGGCGACCGAGGAGCTGGGCGCGATCGACGACGGATTGCCACGCGGGGATGGCGCCGAGCTCGGCGATCACGCGTGCCGGATCGGCCGGCGCGGGCGGCTCGTCGAGCTCCGCGGTCCTGGCGCGCGCATCGAGGTCGAGATCGGCGAGCGCGTCGTCGAGGGCGGCGAGCGCGGCAGCGTCGTCGGGGGCCTCCGCTGCGCCGATAGGCACACCGATCGCGGAGCCGGAGGCCGAGCCGTTCGGCGCGCCCGAGCCGACGCCCGTGCCCTGGCCCTGGCAGGCGGTGGCGCACGCGAGCAGCGCGACGAGCGGCCTCACCATGCAAGCGTGCCGACGAGCTCGGCGATCGGCGCGAGGCCCGCGGCATCGGCGTCGTCGAATGCGGCGAGCTCGTAGCTGTCGAGATCGAGCACGGCCACGACCTCGCCGCGCCGGACGATCGGCACGACGATCTCGCTGCGCGAGCCGGCGTCGCATGCGATGTGGCCGGGGAACTGCTCCACGTCGGGGACCACCAGCGTGCGGCGATCGGCGGCCGCGGTGCCGCACACGCCGCGGCCGAAGGCGATGCGCACGCACGCGATCTTGCCCTGGAACGGCCCGAGCACGAGCTCGCCGCCGCGCACGATGTAAAAGCCGACCCACGATGCGACCGGCAGGCACTCGCGAAGCGCGGCCACGGTGTTGGCCAGGTTCGCGATCAGGTCGGGCTCGCCGTCGAGCAGTGCGCGCAGCTGCGGCAACAGCTCGCGATAGCGGGCCGGCTTGTCCGCCGCCGCGAGCGCGATGCTCTCCATGGCAGGACTGTACTCGAAAACGCGCGCGGCGCCGGGCCGCGCGGTCGCCGCGGTCATGCGATGATGGCGCGATGGCGCGACCCAGCGCGGCGCCCCGGATCCGCGGGCTTCTGCTCGACGCCGGCGGCGTGCTCTATGGCCCGGTCGGCGGCCGGTGGAACCCGCGGTTCGACTTCGAGCGCATCGTGGCCGCGTTCGATCCGGCGCTCGACCCTGCGCGCGATCCCGCGCGGTTCGCGGCCGCGGTGACCGCCGGCGACCGCCTGCTCGATACGACGGCGTACACACCGAGGCGCGATGACTACCACCGTACGGTGCTCGCCGTCATCGGCCTCGACGACCCGCCGGCCTCGCTGCTCGCAGAGCTC
>DATIPJ010000016.1:0-12092 GCA_035472155.1 Kofleriaceae bacterium | reverse complement strand
GATCGGCGTACCATCGGAGCCATCAGCGCTGCGATCAGCTCGTCCATGCTGGCGAACCGATGGTCAGGTTTCACCTCGAGTGCGCGCCGTAGCGCGACGCGGATCGCGCGCGGCACGTTCGATCCGTCGGGCTCGACGATCTCGCCGCGCAGCACGCGATCGCGCAAACCCTCGCGATCGTCGCCGAACGGACGCTCGCCGAACAGCGCTTCGTATAGCGAGCACGCAAACGCCCACTGGTCGGTGCGCTCATCGACCGTTCCGTGCTCGTGCTGTTCGGGAGCCATGTACGCGGGCGTTCCGACAACAACGCCGCTGCGCGTGATCGTGGACGGCGAACCTTCGACCAGGCCGCAACGCAGCTCCGATTCGCTTACGAAGAGACTGCGCGCGAGGCCGAAGTCACTGACGCGCACGATGCCGTCCTTGCCGATCAGAACGTTCGACGGCTTGAAGTCTCGGTGCACGATACCGGCGCCATGCGCAGCCGCGAGGCCGCGCGCAGCCTGCACGTACACTCCGATCACCTCGCGCCATTCGCGCGGTCCCTTCTCGGACCACGTCGCGAGGTCCTCGCCATCGACGAGCTCCATCACGATGCCGGCGCGATCGCCGACGGCGACGACCTCGTGCACCGTCACGACGTTCGGGTGCGAGAGCCGTGCCATCGCCTTGGCCTCGCGGAACAAGCGCGCCGTCTCCCCGTGCTGGGCCGGGAGGATCTTGATCGCGACATTGCGATCGAGCTGCGGATCGTGCGCGGCGACGACGATGCCCATGCCCCCCGAGCCGAGCGTGCCGCGCACCTCGTAGCGTCCAATGTGTCCGGAGCCCGGACGTTCGCCCGCCCAGGCCACATCGTCGGGATCAGCGACGGTGGATTCGAGCCTGCCGCCTGCTTTCGACGTGGTCATGATCTGTCCGTCGGCCTCCGGATCTTGTAGATGCGCAACTTCGTGATCATCGTCGTCCGCGAGATCCCGAGCATGCGGGCCGCGCGCGTCTGATTGCCCGCGCACTCATCGAGCGCCTGGAGGACCCGCTCGCGGTCGGCGGCTTGCTCGGCGTCCAGCGCGGGTACGGCCGCCTCCCCGACGGCGCGCGGCATCGACGCCGTTCGCGTGAGCGCCAGATGTTCAACTCTGACCTCGCCATCGCGGGCGATCACGGACGCGCGCTCCATGACGGCCCTGAGCTCGCGCACGTTTCCGGGCCACGGATGTGCGGCGAGCACCGCGAGCGCGTCGGACGAGATGGTGGCCGCGCGCTGCTGGCGACGGCGCGCTGCTTCGAGGAACTTCATCGCCAGGGGCGCGATCGCAGTGGGGCGCTCGCGCAAGGGCGGGATCAGCAGCGTGACACCGTCGAGCCGATAGAACAGGTCCGCGCGGAACGTGCCGCCGGCGACCGCTGCGACGAGATCGCGATTGGTCGCGCTGACGATCCGCACGTCGACGGCGATCGGGCGCGTGGCGCCGAGTCGAGTCACCTCGCGCCGCTCGATCGCGCGCAGCAGCTTGGCCTGGAGCGCGAGCGGTACCTCGCCGATCTCGTCCAGCAGGATCGTTCCGTTGGCGGCCGCCTCGATCAGTCCAGGCTTCTGACCCACCGCGCCGGTGAACGCGCCGCGCTCGTAACCGAAGAGCTCGCTCTCCAGGAGGGTCTCGCTCAGCGCGGCGCAGTTGACCTGCACGAAGTCGCCGCGGCGGCCCGACAGCTCGTGCACGGTCGCCGCGAGCACCTCCTTGCCGACACCCGTCTCGCCGGTGATGAGGATGTTGACGTCGGTACCCGCAAACTCGCGGAGCAGCCCAGTCGCACCGTCGATCGTCGGATCCTCGATCCGCAGCGGGTTGCGCTGCGAGTAGCTCGACGAACATCCGCCTCGCCGCGTTACCACCACGAACGCGAACGGACCGATCTCGAAGCCGGCACGTCCGGTCAGGTCGACAGGCTCGCCGCCTTTGATCACGCGACCACTCACCCGCGTCCCGTTCGTCGACTCGAGATCCTGGACGCTCGCCCGTCCGATGAGTCGTACCGTCGCGTGCTTGCGCGACAGGCTCGGATGGTCGATCACCAGATCGCACTTCGGATCTCGGCCGATCACGATCGTGTCGCTCGCGATCTCGTGCGAGACGAACTGGCCGTTACCGACCGCGACGAGCAGGTCGCCACGGTTGATCGCGGGATCGCCGTTGATCGCTTCGATCGGCGTCTCGCGCGAGTCCACGCCCCGCTTCATGACTGCATCTTAGCCCCGCTGTCGTGGTTGTTCGATCTGTGCGACCACGGACGAGCTGGTCGCGCTGGTCGTTCGATCTGCGCAACCAGTCGGGCCTCGTGCTCGCCTAACTCCGCGATCGCACGATGCGTTTCGCTGGCATTCGCATTGCGGTCCGTCGCCGCATGACGAATCACAGGACCTCACGTTGTCGTTTTGCGCTACTCGCCCTCAGCATCATCGCCGCGTGCTCGAGCGTGCCCGAACCCGATACATCGGCCGCGGTCACGTCCACGGTCGCGTCGGCGCTATCTTCAGGCGTCTGGGAGCTCGAGGAGTATCCGAACAATTGCGCCGATGAGTGCGGCGCGCCGAACTGCAATTGCGTTCAGAACCGCTGTAGCGCGACTCTCGACGGCCAGGCGTGCAGCTCGGTGGGTGCGAGCTGCAACGTCGTGTACTCCAACTACTGGAGGGAGATGTTTTGCGAGGAGACTGCGCCAACTCCCGCGCCAAAGTGGACCCGCATTTCTACCGACAGTTGCGCAGACACCTGCGGTGTCCTCAACTGCAACTGCGTCCGCAGCCGCTGCGCGGGCAACCCGGAAGGACAGGCGTGCTCGACCGTCGGGGCGACGTGCAACGTCGTCTCGGGGCCGTCCTTCGCCGAGCTCATCTGCCAGTAGCCGTGCGCGCTCTCGTGAGCGCTTTCCCGAGCCGCCGAGGTTTCATATATCGCCGATGGCGCGCTTGTCGACTTTGGGCGTCATGTGTAGCTGGACCGGGGCTGCAACTCGCGCGCGTGGCAGCGCGATCTGTGCACGCAGACAACCGTGGGTGGCGTCCCATGCCCCGGGTCTGACGACCCACGGTGCATCGCCGTGGTGAGGGCGTGACGACAACCGCGTGACGGCGCGATCCATCTGCTCAGACTCGACACCGATCGGAGGACGCGTGTGCCGCGGCACGTCGGTTGCTTCTTGGTCTGGGAAGCAATGCGACACCATCCTCTCGTCCGCGCTGATGTGTTGCGCTTCGTGTGCACCGCTGCACTGATCGCGTCCGGCTGCTCCGCGCACACGCTGGGTCCTGACGTCGCAGTGGACTCGGGCGATCAGCGGTGCGCGACTCAGGCCGTCGCGCTCGGCACGCATTCACATGCCGTCGCGCAGCCGACCCCGCTCGGCCGGACGCTGGCCGACACGCGCGGATGGCATGGCCGCGTCTACTTCGCCTATGGTGATCTCGAGGTGAACACGGGGCCGATCGTGATCAGCTCGTACGAGCCGAGCAGCATGACCTGGCAGGACCATCCCATCGTGTACCGCGACGCCAAGACGGGGGCGCTGATCTCGACGGACAGCTTCGCGACCCACGTCATCGAGCGCTTCATTCCGATCGGCGACAGCCTGTGGGCGCCCGCCGGCCAGCCGGACTTCCGCCCATTCGGCGCGCCCGCGGCGCCCGAGTACGCGATCGGATCGGCCACGCACGAGTGGAGAGAGGTCGATATCGCGCCCGATTCCATCCACGTCGTCGACGCGGTCGAGCGCGCGCCGAACGAGGTGCTGCTCACCGGCAGTGGCCTGTTCCACGACCGTGGCACCGCCCCGGACGGCCCGCTGCTCGCCGGTGGCTACGTGTGGCGCTCCGTCGGCGGCGGCCCGTTCACGCAGATCTTCCCGGCCTTCGGTGCCACGGCGGCCGACGACAACGTCGATCGCTCGGGTGCCCCGATCACCGGTGCGGCGCTCAACGGCGTTGCCTACCTGGACGAGGCGAGCGCCATCTACTCCGTCGATGGTTCGTCGATGACCTGCTGTTCCGTGCAGCCGCTCGGCCAGTTCCTCAGGCCGGTGGCGTTCGCCGGCCGGCTCGTGTTCGCGGATCTCGGCCAGCTGTTCGCGTTCGACGGGACGAAGCTGACCAATCTCGCGTTTCCGCTGTTTGTGTCGCAAGGGCGTTACCAGGGCTCACCGCAGTCGCTGTCGCTGTTTCAGGCGACAGAGGGCCGTCTGCTCGCCGTGAACGAAGGCGGGGACGTGATGGTGACGGGTGACCTCGCGACCTGGACCTGCATCGGCAAGGCGCCGGCCGACGCGACGTCGATCGGCTCGCTGAACGGCGTGGTCTATTTCGGTGGCATCGAGGGTCGCATCTACGGTTTCGTGCACGCATCCTGGTGACTCGCCGCGAGGCTATACTCCCGGCGATGGTGCGTCGCGCGGTTCTGTTGCGGTTTCGAGAGGATGAGAAGCACGGCGCGTCGACCCGGCTCGACGATGGTGACCGCTGGCGCAGGATCCGATGCCCGAGGTGCGCGTGGCGCCCTCGGAGGGGCGATCGTTGGATGTGCAGTTGCCAGCACGTGTGGAACACCTTCGACACTGGCGGCGTTTGCCCGGAGTGCAGCTACGTGTGGCACGTCACGATGTGCCTGCGGTGCCACCAGTGGTCTCCGCATATCGCGTGGTACGGCTGAGGGTCGGTCATCAGGCCGTGCATGTCCTTGGTGAGCACCGGATTCAGTGCGTTCGCCGCCGCGGTGTCGCCGGCGTTGGTGCCTGCCGGATCGCAGGCGACGTTCGTCGCAGCGGTGAGTGATTCCGCTACGACTGCGGTACTGTTCTCGTCAGGCTGCTCGTCGATCGCGCAGCCGATACAAGCGACCAGCGCGATTGACAATCCGCAGACTCGCCCTTGGTTGCGAGCCAACCGCTCCGCCGGCGTTCTCTTGATCTGCATCATCGAGCCCATGTGGTCTCCTCGGGTGATCGGCGGCGGCCACGGCGTCGCGGACGCGCGATCGCGACCAAGGCCGCGAGTAGCCCGATCACGGCAAGGCGAGACCCACCGGCCGCGCACCCGGTCGGCGCATCGGCCGCGCATGACGTCGACGTGTCGCTGACCGGCGCTCCCGCGGCGCACAGACGGCTGCTCGGCCACCCCGTGGCGCAGAGCGCGGCGATCGCTGGGCCGACGTAGCTGGCTTGCTCCGCGTCCGCCGGGTCTGCCACCTCGACCCGCCGCGCCACCGCACAGCCGCGCTCGGCATCGAAGGCGTAGTCGCTGCCGCCCCGCGCGAAGATGCCGACGAGCCGGCCGTGCTCGTCGAACACGCCCGATCCGCTGCTCGACTGGAACGTGTCGCTGTCGATCGTGAAGTAGTCCATGCACGGTCGGGCGGACAGCAGCCCGGCACCGGCATCGACCTTGGCCGGCAAGCCGCTGGGATATCCGATCACGACGACGCCGCTGCCGAGCGGCGGTGCCTCGCCGGCGATCGCGACCGGACGGCGCTCGGCCCCGACCGGCCGATCCAGCTCGATGAACCCGACATCCCATCGCCGGCCGTCGGCGTCGACGCCGTGACGGCGCAGCGGGACCGACTTGCAGCGGTAGATCGCATCGTCGGCGATCGCGATGGCGCCGGTGCGCGCCGTGATGGCGTAGCCGAACACCAGCTGCTGGTCGTCACACGTCGCGTCCTCGGAGACGCAGTGCCCGGCGGTCAGCACGAGCTGGTCATCGATCAACACTCCCGAGCACGCCGCCGCCGCCGGCTGGCTGGCAAACGCCTGATCGGGACAGAGGTTGTTGGACGCCGCGAGCGTATCCGCTGCGATCGCGATTGCGCCGCCGCCGATCGGCACCAGGTGCTCGGCGGACATGAACGCGACCGTGCTCGCCACGGTCATCTGTGCGATCGCCGGGTCATCGACCGCGTAGACGTCGAGGCGCGAATCTTCGCCGTAGATCACCGCGTCGCGCGCCGCGCGAGTGCGTGGGGGCGACGGATCGACACAGCTGGCCGCGAGGCACGCCAGCCCCGCGGCCAGCTGCCAGCGCATCAGCAGATTCCGGTGATCGGACACGGAATCCCTGGATCGAAATCCATCGGTCGCGTGTCCGGCGCGGTTCGGCCGCACACGAACCTGGCGTCCGAGAAACATTCATTCCATCGGGCGTCATTCGAGCACGGCTTGTCATTGGTATCGCACACGATATCGCCATTGAGGTTGCAGAACCGGATGTGCGTGCAACCCGCCTTCTCGTCGGTCATCGGTGGTGCGAGGACCCCGCTGGGATCCGAGACCCGCAGAACGGCGCCGTCCTGATCGGTCTCGATACTCACATCCTTCGTGTCCGACGGCGCTGTGCAGGCGGCCAGAGACAGCGCCAGGGCGACTCCCGACATGATCTGCCAGCATCGCGACACAGACGTTTGGCCACTAAAACCGATGTTTCGCATTGCTCTCTCCTGGTGAGACGATTGAGACACTCCCGGCAGCACACGCGCCGGCGATGAAATACGCAGGACCCGGGACCAAGTCGCGCGGGCGATCTCCATTGTCAGGGAGTGTCATTCGAGCGCCGCCGAGGCTCGCGTGCGACAGTCGCCCGCCGAGCGCGTGTGTCATACGCGCTTGTCTGGAATCCATGCCTCAATCTGCGACAGGGATCTCGTGATTCTCCACGTTCCAGTGACCGTCCAGCGGGTCGTACCAGACCGTGTGCAGCTTGCCGTCGACCCCACGCCCGATCGTCTGGAGCTGATCGCCGAACTGGAAGACATCGGGGTTGTCGGCGTAGGCTCCCACGGTCGCCTCCCAGTGCCAGGTCGTGTCCTTCCACCAGCGATAGAGGGCGTTGTCCGGCCCGCGAGCGAAGATCTGGATCGAGCCGCGGTAGATCGTGGTCACCGGCGCGCCGGTCACGACGTGATCGCCATCCACGAGCTCGGGGCCGCTCCAGCCGTCGGCGGCGCGACTCGCGGTCCGACCCAGGGCCGCGGATCCCCAGAGGTAGATCCGGTCGTCGGCGCCGCGCGCGATGATGTTGACCAGGCCCGATGCAGGGTCGGCACCGATGCTCGGGTCGTCGCGCACCACGCCCGCGAGGTGCCGATCCACCCAGCCGCGCTTCCGATCGGTCTCCGACGTCCACAGAGAACCATCCTCGGCGCGAGCGACGATGTACAGCGTATCGTAGTGACTGAACAGCGCGGGAGTCCCGATGACCTTGATGTCGCTCACCGGAACTGCATGCGTCCACGGGCCGCCGCTCTGCCACCACCGGTAGAGGATGCCGTCGGTTCCGCGGGCCGCGACGTACAACCGATCATTCCATCCGTCCACGTAGGCGTCGGGATCGCCGGCCACGCGCCCCTCCATGTACCGTGTCTTCCAGCCGGTGAATGGGCTGTACGTGAGGTCGAACATCGCGCCGTCGGCCTTGCGCGCGATGACGTGAAGGTCGCCCTTGTACACGACCACGGCGGGCCGCCCGGCGATCGTGTATGGCATCGGGCTGCCGTTCCAGCCGTTGTTGTACCAGTGCTCGAACAACGGATAGCCGTCGGACTTGCGAACCATGACCTCGATGGTCTGCCGGCTGTGTGAGAACAGCTTCGGCAAGGCAGGCACATCGTATTGCGTGGCGCTGCCGGGGATCCCCCCGGCGCAGTTATTGGTGCTCGTGCGGAGCTCGGGGCCGACGACGCCGAGCGGCAGCGTCTCGCGCTCGAGATACAGCGCCAGGCGTCCGGGCGTGCGGTCGCGATCGCTGCTCACGTCGTCGACGCCGGGCTGATACACCTGCTCGTACTGCAGGAACGCCGGTCCCGGTCCACCCAGCGCGTTCTTCACGTTCACATTGCTGACCTTGCCGATCACGTGACCGCGTCCGACGTACTGGTGGAGCGCGACGGTGATATCGCTCATGTGCTGATACGTCGTGAACCAGCCGCGACCGTGATTGATATCGATCTCGCCATCGTGCAGAAGAATCGCCGACACCCATCCCGGCGCGGATGCGAACACCGCGAGGCCGCTCGCACTCGCTTCGCCAGGCAGGGAGAATTTCACCTGCGCGTCCGCGTGCCGATGACTCGGCCCGTACGCGAGCCGCCAGGTCTCGCCGCAGCCGAACGGGAGCCGGAAATCGGGGGTGCCCGTGGGGAGCTCGGCCATCGCGGTCGAGTCACTCGGCTCGTCCTCGTTGCTCGCCGGCGCTGTGAGTGGCGACCGGGCGAGCGCCCCCAGCGGCGGCGTGACGATCGCGCGCAGGGCCTCGGCATCGCTGCAGGCGTCGAGCGCGGGGAGCGCGTCGACCGCGGCGCTGGCCTCGCGCAAGGTCGTGGTGTTGACGGCCAGGAGGGCATCGACCAGCGCGCGAAGCTGGATGCGCGCCCGGTCGAGACACGCCATCCGGAGTTCGAGCAGGGAGGCGGGCTGGACGTGCCGCACCTCCGTCGCTTCGCAGGCGTCGGTCCGGATCGAGGCCCACTCCGACGCGTAGCGATCGAGCGCGCTGGAGATCCGGTCGAACACGGCGGGCCCGGTTCGCGGCGCTGCGTCGACGAGCACGGACCGGACCGCCGCGTGCCGGGCCGCGTCCCACACGCCGGCGAGCTGCTGCACCGACCCCGCGCACGGCCGTTGCTGGTCTGCCGCGCCGTCGTCGCTCGCGAGCAACGCGGCAGCGATCGCCGCCGCGGTGGCGGCGATGCCCACCACGCCGATCGCGATCCGGCGAGCTCTGCGCGTCGTGACCGCGCGGCGAACCTGGGCGAGCAGCTCGTGCATCGACGCGTAGCGGTCGTCGGGACCGAGCGACAGGCCGCGGCGCAGGACGTCATGGAGCGGGCCGGGAACGCCGCGATTCCGACGCACCCGTGCAGGCCCGCGCCGGACCTCGGCGACCAGCTCGTGCGGCGTGCGCGCCGAGAACGGCCGGCAGCCATGGAGCGCCTCGTGGAAGGTGACGCAGAAGCTGAACTGGTCGCCGCGCTGATCCACGCTGCCCAGCGCCAGCGCCTCGGCCGGCAGATACCCCGGCGTCCCGGCGACGTGGTCCCGCGGCGCCGACGACGGGCTCGCCAGGCCGAAGTCGGTGACCTTGACCCGGCCATCGTCGCCGAGCAGGACGTTCTCCGGCTTGAAGTCGCGGTGGACGATGCCGGCGGCATGGGCGGCGGCGAGGCCCTCGCCGGCGAGCAACAGCACGTCGACGACCTGCCGCCAGGCCCGCGGCCTCTGGGTCATCCACCGGCGAAGCGTCGTGCCCACGACCAGCTCCATCGCAGCGAACACGTGATCGCCGAACATCCCGACGTCGTAGACGGCGATGACGTTGGCGTGATTGATCCGGGCCATCGCCTGCGCCTCGACGAGGAGCGGCGCGCGTGCGCCGCCGGGCTGGATCGCGCCGGGGTGCAGGAGCTTGAGCGCGACGTTGCGATCGAGCTCGGGGTCGTAGGCCGTGTACACGATGCCCATGCCGCCGCGACCGAGCTGGCCGAGGACCACGAAGCGGCCGACGACGGTACCCTGCGCGAGGGCGGGACCGGCGGGCGCGAGGCGCGCCGGCAGGGTGGTGTGCGCGTCCGCGCGCGTGGACGACAGCGGGAGTGCAATGCACAACTCTGTCAGAATCCGGCGACAGCTGGCACATCGATCGATGTGAAGCTCGACCTCGGCTCGCTGCTCGGCCGACAAACACCGCTCCAGGAACCCGGCGATCGTCGACTCCGAGAGACAGGCCACGCTGGACGCCACGAGTACCCCGTCGAGGAGCTTCGCACGTCAAGCAATGCAAGGAGATCGAGGCCGAGGCCGATGAAGCCGCCTTCCGCGCCACCTTCGAGGCGATCGGTCCGCAGCAGCGCAACCTGCTGCGCTACCACGTGGTCGAACAGCTCGGGATCGATCGGGTCGCGGCGCTCTACGGGATTCACCGGGCGACCGCGGCGCGCTGGATCGCGCACGCGCGCGACGCGCTGTTCACCGGCGTGCGGCGCGCGATGCAGGATCGCCTTCAGCTGAGCGTCGCCGAGCTCGAGAGTCTGTTCCGAGAGGTGCGCAGCGAGCTCGAGATCAGCCTGGGGTGGTTCCTCACGCCCGGGCCCGAGCCGCACGAGAGCGCCGCATATCCCGGGCTACTGCGCCTCGAGGACGAGCACCCAGTCCGACGATCCGGTGCTGTTGCTGCTGGGCGTCGTCAGCCGTGGCGTGCTGCCGGATGCCGCGAACGGTGATCCGGGCACGGCCTGGAATGCCCCGCTCGTCGGATCGTACCAGCGGACCCGGACCGTGCCGGTGCTGAAGCCAGCAAGGCTGACCTGCACGCGGCTGCGCGCGGTGGGGAGGTAGACCAGGCCGAAGCTGCCGTCGCTGGCGCGCGCGGCGACCGCATGATCGGCGCCGGAGCCGCCTCGCCCCGAGACCAGGAAGCTGCCGGTCGCGTCGGGGACGAGCAGCTCCCAGCGACGCCCGGCGAGCAGGCTCCGGATCCGTGCCATGTCGCGCGAGCCCTGGCTGTTGAGCGCCGTCTGCCAGCCAGACCCGAAGCTCCAGATCGGCGAGTTGCCGAAGAAGTACCCGAAGCCGCCGGACAGGACGGCCTCGTAGGACTCCTGGCGGATCTGGCGCTCGGGCGCGCTCCATTCGTTCTCGTACACGCTCTCCATCAGGAAGAACGGTTTCCAGCTGGCGCGCGCGTAGGCGGCGAGGGCTCGCTGGTAGACCGGCGTGCTCGAGCCCAGGGTCGGATAGGTATAGACGTTGTCGAGATCGAGCCAGGTCTCGTTCGACCAGTAGTCCATCGCGGAGGTACCCTCGGTGCAGTGGGCCGTGTGGAGATGGCGGGTGTCGACGGCGCGGATGCCGTCGGCGACCGCCTCCGTGAGCGCCTTGTTCGGTGGGTTGTAGTCGCCGGCATTGACCCACACGATATTATCGAGATTGACAAAGCGATTGCCTATGTCACGGCCATAGGCATTGAGCTTCGCCGTGCCGTTGTTCACCATCTCCTGGTACCAGCCCTCCGAGCCGCCGGTGTAGCCGAGGTACGCGGGGAACAGGAACACGACGATGCCGTGGTCGGCGGCCTTGCGGACGATCGAGACCGCGCGATCGAAGTACGCGCTACTGGGAGTCGAGAAGTCGCCCGGCGTCGTGAACGGCGGAGTGCCGTAGACGTCTCGAGGGGCCTGTGCGCTGAACTTGTGCTCGATCAGGTTGACGAGGATCGCGTTGACGCCGCGCTGCTGGCGGTCGGCGAGGTAGAGGTCGATATCCTCGTCGCGGAGGTTGGCGATCAGCGACCAGGCCGCCTCGCCATCGATGAAGAACGGCTGGTTGTTCTGGTCGACGATGTAGCGCTTGCCGGCCGCGAGCCTGAGCGGGTACGGCGACGACGTCGCCGCCGTGGTGGTGAACGTGAAGTCGCCGCTCGCGGCGGGGTTGCCGGCCGCATCGACGCTGTTCACGCGCGTGTGGTACAGCGTGCTCGGGGCGAGGCCGCCGAGGCTGACGGCATGCGAGGTCACCGAGGCGGCGCCGGTCGCGGTCTGTCCGTAGCCGGTTGTCGTGCCGTAGTCCACGGTCGACGTCGCCGGCTCGCTCGTCGTCCACGCGATGCGCGCCGTGCTCGAGGTGATGCTCGACGCCGCGATCGCGGACAGCGCCGGCGCCGTCGTATCGAGCACGATGCCGTCCGAGAACGCTGCGGACCAGTTGCCCGCGGTGTCCTTGTACTGCACCCACACCGTCTTCGCGCCGTCGCCGCCGGGCAGGGTCCAGGCCCGGGTCGGGGCGTACGGCTCCGCGGGGGTGAACGATGCACCGTCGCTGGACAGCCGCATCTGCGCGACGCCGTTCGCGTCGCTCGCCGACAGCGCGAGGCTGACCGCGGTCGAGCTCGTGCTCGATGCGCCGCCGTTGATGGTGATCGTCCCCGTCGGCGCGTTGCTGTCGGGCACGCCCGGGACCGGCGCGGCCATGTCGCTCTGGATCTCGGCCGGGCTCAGCGGGCGATTGTAGCTCCGCACCTCGTCGATCAGGCCGTCGAAGTACTCCGTCCACAC
>DATIPJ010000015.1:0-6309 GCA_035472155.1 Kofleriaceae bacterium | reverse complement strand
GACGTCGTCGGGGCGGATCACCGCACCGGTGCCCATCGAGTCCTTGTGCTCGAGGCCGCCCTCGAGCACGTAGGAGATGATCTCCATGTCGCGATGGGAATGGCGCTCGAAGCCCTCGCCACCGACGACGCGGTCCTCGTTGATCACGCGCAGCGCGCGGAACCCCATGTGCGCCGGATCGTAGTAATCCGCGAACGAGAACGTGTGATAGCTGTCGAGCCAACCGTGGCGGGCATGGCCCCGCTCGTTGGCCTTGCGAACTTTGATCATAGGAACCCCAGCGGGGGGTAGTGTGGCCATCGCAGGCCATTCGCGGAATTGGCAAACGATTGATGTCTTCCATCACCCCATGAGATGGTGGCGCAGTGCTGGAGACGTTCACGCTCGATCAGCTGCGGGCGCTCATCACGGTGATCGAGGAGGGCAGCTTCTCGGCGGCGGCGCGCAAGCTGCACCGCGTACAGTCGGCGATCAGCGCGTCGATGGCAAACCTCGAGAGCCAGCTCGGCGTGCCGCTGTGGGATCGCTCGACCAAGGTCGCGCGGCTCACCGACCAGGGCCAGGCGATCCTCGCATCGGCGCGCAAGGTCTGCACCGAGGTCGACTCGCTGCGCAAGCTCGCGGCCGGGATGACGGTCGGCCTCGAGGCGTCGGTGTCGCTGTGCGTCGATATGCTGTTTCCGCTGACCGCGCTGGTCAACCTGTGCGAGCAGTTCCGGGCCGAGTTTCCGTCGGTCGATCTGCGCGTCGACACCCAGACGATGACCGGCGTATCGGCCCGCGTCATCGACGGCAGCGCGACGATCGGCGTCGCCGCGCCGATGGGCGTGGCGCCCGGGCTCGAGCGCAAGGTGCTGACCACGATCCAGATGACGCCGGTGGTCGCGCCCAACCATCCGCTCGCGCAGGTCCGCGGCCCGATCCCGACGGCGCGCCTCCGCGACTCGATCCAGCTCGTGCTGTCCGAGCTCCAGGGCGAGGGCCACCCCGACCAGGCCGTGCTGTCGTCGCGCACGTGGCGCGTGCGCGACCTCCACACCAAGCACGCGCTGCTGCGCGCCGGGCTCGGCTGGGGCAACCTCCCCGAGCATCTCGTGCGCGAGGACCTGCGGGCGCGCCGGTTGGTCGCGATCCGCGTCGAGGCCTGGGGCAAGGACGAGCACAGGCTCTACCTCTCGGCGGTGTATCGCGGCGACGTGACGTTCGGACCGGCGCACCGCTGGCTGCTCTCGCACCTCGAGCACCTGTGCCTGCGCGACGCGGATCCGCCGCGCCGCCGCGCTGCGCGCAAGCCTCGACGGACCGCCGCGCGTTCTCGCTGACGACTACGTCATCGCTGCCGCGTGGCTTCCCTCACACCGCGCTCGTGATGTCGGTGTGTGGTCGCGCTGCGCGCCGATCCAGACAGCCTGTCGGGAAGCGAATGAAGTAGTCTGAGACGTCGCCGTCTATTCGGGGAGGAACCATGACCAAGCTCGTAGTGTGGATCGCAGCCATCGCATGGATTGCCAGCTCATCCGTGGCAAACGCAGACAAGGTATTTCGCGTCGGCAAGGGCGCAACGTGGGATTGCGGCAAGGACCCGGTCGTGAGCATCTTGCACGGCAATGCGACGTACACGCTCAAGGGCAGCTGCACGTCGATCACCCTCACCGGCGGCAACAACAAGCTGACGATCGAGAGCGTCGGATCGATCAGCATCACGGGTGCGCACAACAACCTCGCGATCGGTACGGTGGATTCGGTCGCCATCGTCGGCTCCGACAACACGGTCACCTACAAGGGAGCGGGCCACGGCGATGCCCCGTCGGTGAGCAAGGTCGGCAGCAACAACGTCGTCACCGGCGGCGGCGGCGGTGGCGGTGGCCGCGGCGGCGGCGGTGGGGCCGGTGATGGTGGCGGCGGCGGTGATGGCGGCGGTGGTGGTGGCGGCGGTGGCAAGGCGAGCGACAAGCCGGCCACCGACGCGGGTACCACGGGCGCCCAAGACTGCGCCAAGCGTCCGACCGCGGTGATCAACGACGGCGCCGGGAGCTACAAGCTCATCGGGCCATGCACGCGCATCGTGGTCAACGGCGGCGACAACAAGCTCCTGATCGACACCGTCAAGGAGCTGGTGGTCAACGGCTCCACGAACACGATCACCGTCGGCAGCACCGACCGCATTGCGGTATCGGGCGGCGAGAACAAGGTCACCTACAAGAAGGGGATCTCGGGGGCCAAGGCGAGCGTGACGAACACCGGCGAAGGCAACAGCATCGGCCAGGGCAGGTAGCTAGAAGCTAGCGCTTGAGGTCCTTGTACAGGAGGTCGATGAACTCGTCGGCCTTGAAGAAGCCCTTGGCCCAGCGGTCGTACTTGGCGAGGGCCTTCTCCTTCTTGAGCTGATCGGCCGTCTTGCCGGCCTTGATGCCGGCCGCGACGATGCCGCTGGTCTCCTTGAGCATCGTCATGAACTCGCGCAGCTCCTTGGAGCTCGCGACCTTGCCGTGGCCGGGGATGATCTTGGCGTCCGCCGGAATCTCGCCGAGCAGCTTCTCGATGTTGGCGATCATGCCCTTCACGCTGCCGCCGCCGTCGACGTCGATGAACGGGTAGATGCCGTTGAAGAAGTCGTCGCCCATGTGGACGACGTTGGACTTGGTGAAGAAGATCACGAGGTCGGTGTCGGTGTGGCCGGCAGGCATGTGGATCGCGCGGATGTCCTCGCCGTTCAAGTGAACGGTGAGCTTGTGCTCGAACGTGATGATCGGGAGCGCGACGGCCGGCGCCGGCGGGCTCTCGGGAGGGTGGCCGGCCGCCATGCGCTTGCGCGTGTTCTCGTGCGCGATGATCGTCGCCTTCGCGCCGAACGCCGAATTTCCGTCGCTGTGGTCACCATGGTAGTGCGTGTTCATGATGAAGCGCACCGGCTTGTCCGAGATCGTCTTCAGCGCAGCCTCGATCTTCGGCGCGAGGGGTGCAAATTTGTCATCGATCAGAACGATGCCGTCAGGGCCCACCGACACGCCGATGTTGCCGCCGCTGAACTCCGGCGTGACGTCCTCGATGACGTAAACCTGGCCGGCGACCTTGGTCGCCTTGATCTGGATCTTGGCGAAGTCCATCTTCTCCTGTGCCGAGGCGGCGCGAGGGAGGACCACGAACAGCAGCGAGAACGCGAGCGCACATGTACGCATGGCGCGCACGCTACCACGTCCTGCGAGGTCTACCGAGCGCGAGCGCCGTGAAATTTTCTGCGCCGACCGATGCTGCGACCACACCATTCTATCGAGTGGCGATTGCCAATGCTTGACTCAGTGTTTTGAACAATGCATCGTGGTCGTCTGGTCGGCGGCGTGGTGCTCATGTGGAAGAGATTCTCTGGTAGGCGACACTGGTAGGTGACAATGGATGCCAATCTGATTGGATATGATTGGGATCTGGATGGTAGACCCGGCGTGAGCGGTCAAGATGCGGACGACAAGGTCGTGGTCGATCCAGCGCTGCTGGAAGAAGCGGCTGCATCGAGCGCGCGCGCCATCACCCCTCGACCGGACGAACCGCGCGTGCTCGCACGGGGCACCCGCGATCGCGTCGGGGTGCCGCCGCCGCCGCTGCCGCCGCTGCCACCGTTGCCACCGCTCCCGCCGCTGCCCGCCGCCCCGCGCGGCGCCGGCCCGCGCGACCTCGAGCGCGATCCGGTGGCGGTGTTTCGCGCCTGGCCGCACTCGACGAGAAGCCACGACGTTCCGATCGAGAACGCGAGGACCGCGCCGCCGCAGTCGCGCGGGCAGCGCCGCGTCCAGGACAAGATCGTGCTCGCGCACGTCGCGCTCGATCTGTTCCGCGAGATCGAGGACCTGCAGGCCATCGTCGAGCGCGCGCACGAGGCGAGCGAGCAGGGTGCCGCCGCATGCGTCGACCCGCGTTGCAGCGCGCAGGCCAACGTGCTGCGCGGCGCGCTGGTCGAGGCCTGCCTGCTGGTCCAGCGGGTGGCCATGATGGCGCCGGACGAGCAACTCGATGTCGAGGATCGCATCCACGAGCTTCTCGAGCTGCTGCGCCGCTGAAGCGCTCGCCTGTAGCGAAAAGCCAGCTCGCGCAGGAGGCCGGATTCCCTAGCGCCGGAGCTCGAACAGGCGGACCTCGTCGGGGATGCCGGCGAGCAGCGCGTGGTCGGGCGCGGCGCCCTCGGTGACCGCGTAGAGCTCGTCGACGAAGTCGCGCACGACGGCGCCGGCCATCATCGCCGGCAGTGCCTGCTCTCCGGCGATCGCGATCAGGCACAGCCCGTGATCGCGCGCGAGCCCGGGCGCGAGCGCCGGCTGCACGTAGCGCACGTCGAGGACGCGGGCGCCCCACACCTGATTGCGCTCGAGCCTCCGCCACATGCTCTCGATCGGCTCGTCGACGCCGACGCCCGCGAGCCGCGGATCGTTGACCTCGCCGAACACCGCGCGCACGCCCTCCGCGAACAGCGAGCGCGCGGCTTCGCGCTGCAGCCGGCGGCCGAGGCCCTGTCGCCGCGCGGCCGGTGCGATCACCATGTACGTGACCAGGCCGCAGCCGCTGCGCGGATAGTGCTCGAACGCGATGCCGCCGAGAAGCTCGCGCCGCTCGCGGTCGCGCAGCGCCCGGCCGGCGATCCGGATCGTGAGCTTGTAGGGCGAGGCGCCGCCCCACAGCGCGCGCTTCCAGACGTCGACCGGCTCCTGCTGGTCCGCGAAGTCGTCCCAGTAGATGCCGCTGTGGAATTCGTCGAGCAGGGCCTCATCATCGTGGCTGGTGATCGTGACGATCTCGAGCTCGGGTTCCACCCGGCTACGCTGCCACAATCGACCCGCGGGTGCACGCCGGGCCCTCGGAGCGCGCAGGCCCGATCGCGATACCCGTCGCCGATCGAATCGGACGCTCAGGCGCCGACGGCGGCGATCAGCGCGCGGCGCTGGGCGGCGTCGGGCAGGCGGCCCTGGCCTGCCTTGATGTTGTCGGCGAGGTGCTTGGGATCGGAGGTCGCGGGGATCGGGCAGGTGACGGCCGGGTGGCCGAGGATGAACTTGAGGAACAGCTGCGCCCAGCTGGTGCAGTCGAGATCCGCGGCCCAGGCTGGAAGCGCCTTGCCCTTCACGCTGCGGAACAGCGCGCCCTCCTCGAACGGCCGCATCACGAGCACGGCCGTGCCGGTATCGGCGGCGGTGGGCAGGACGCGCGCCTCGACCGCGCGGTCGGCGACGTTGTACGGGATCTGGATGAAGTCGAGCGTCTCGGTGCGCATCATCTTCTCGATCTGCGGCAGCTCGCCGTGCGAGTAGTGCGTGACGCCGAGGTAGCGGATCGTGCCGGCCTGCTTCATCTCGCGCAGCACGGGCAGATGAGTTTGCCAGTCGAGCAGATTGTGGATCTGCATCAGATCGATCCGCTGCGCGCGCATCCGGCGGCGGGACTGCTCCATCTGGGTGGCGCCCTCGCGCTTGCCCTTCGTCCAGACCTTGGTCGCGAGGAACGGAGTGCCGGTCGCGTTGAGGTCGCCGAGGACGTCGCCGACGACCAGCTCGGCGCGGCCATACATCGGCGACGAATCGATCACGCGACCGCCGGCGGCGAGGAACTGCTTGACGACCTCGACGAGGGGCGCCCGCGCAGTGGGCTCGACGTCGAACGCCTGCCAGGTGCCGAGGCCGATCGCGGGGATGGCTTCCTTGGTCTAGGGGATGGTGCGGGTGAGCATGGTCGGCGCAGCCTTGGGGTTGGGAGGGGCAGACCTGGCGAGCCGGGAGGCGCATGCGACGACCGTCGACGCCGTGGCGTATCGAAAAACCTCGCGTCGCGAGAGGGGTGGCATGCGGGCGGCTCCTTGGGGTTCGGCAGGTTCGGGTTCCACAACGTTAGCTCCCGCACCGTCGCGGTGCAGGACCTCAGTTTTTCGAGTCGTCGACCGTCGACGAGGCACCTTCTTCCTCAGATTCCCGTCGGAACACCGGATCGCGTTGTCCCAGAATACAATTGATCGACGCACTCCACCGAGGCAGGAAGTCGCGGTGGCGCTCGGGCGAGACCCCGACGAGCACACGCCCACGTGTGGGTGTGCTGAACGCGAATGTCGAAGATGAAGATTCTCTTCATGGACTGAGATATCAGTCATTCTAGTAATCGCGCTGATTGTCGATCTGCGATGTGGGCGTCGAGCTTCTCGACGGAGATAGGGACTCTGAGCTGTGCTCTGTATTGTGCGCCACGATGATCAGATGTGATTGACAGTTGTGTAGAAACAGTTCTACAAACCATCGCCGTCGAGAGATCGATCGAATGATCGCTCGGCGGGGTCAT
>DATIPJ010000014.1:0-16394 GCA_035472155.1 Kofleriaceae bacterium | reverse complement strand
CCAGCGCCGCCGAGCGAGATCGAATCGTCGAGCGCCGCGAGCCGCTGGCCGCGCGGGATCGCCGCCAGCGCATCGCGCGCGACCGCGGCCTGTGTGGCCTTGAGCCCGAGCTGCTCGCGCAGCTCCTTGTCGAGGAAGTTGTTCGTGCGCGTGCCCGCCCCCGGGCAGCCCGCGGCCAGGTACACGGCCTCCGACGGTGTGAGCCCGGCCTCCGCCGCCAGCGTTTCGGCGTCGGCCAACCACGTCTCGGCGCTCGACGATTCGATCTCGCTCGGCGGCGCTGGCACCGCGCGAGATGGCGCTTCGCCCGTCGGTGCTGCGCTCGATACGGCGCTGGCCTCCGGGGCCGGCGATCGGTCGCGGCGGAAGAAGCGCAGGACTCTTCCGATCACCCCGCCCGGCCCCGCCGCCGCGCTCGCTGGCGCTGCACTCGACGACGCTCGCACCTCCGGCGGCAGGCCTGCGCTCGTCCGGACCGCCGCGACCACGTCCTCGGATACCGGTGCGACTCCGCGCCTCCACTGGCCGAGGGCGATCTCCGGTGGCGGCTTGAACTTGCCTTCGGGCGCGTACTCGAGGACGCGGACGTCCTTGTTCCAGGCCTGTCGACGGATCGCGTACGCATTGCCGGCATGCCAGCTCAGCGTGAGCTGCGCGTTCGTGCCGGGCTCGGCGGCATCTGTCCGGACGCCGGACGCCACGCGCAGCTTCGCCGGATCGGGCAGCTCGCGCGCCATCACCGATAGCAGGGCGGCGATCGTTCGGCGGTGCTCGGCGGAGATGCCGATCGCAGTCGCGAGGAAGGCCAGTGCACCCGGCGCGACCGCGAGCGAGAACCAGTCCACGCGCGAGCCGGGCGCATCGGGCACGGCGCGGTCGCGGTGATCCGACCCGCGGAACAGCTCCCCGCAGGCGGCGATCTGGAGCAGCGCCGAGCCGTTGTCGTACGCGGGATCGATCCAGCCGCCGAGCGCCTGCTGGATCGCCTCGTCGTCGGGGCCAGTCACCGACGGCCCGCGGGCGATCGCCTTGCCCGGCGCGCGGGCCCCGGCGAGCTCGGCACGCCGGCGCTCGAGCTGCGCCGCCAGTGCGACGACACCGGCGATCCCGCGGCGCAGCCGCTCGTGCGTCACCTCGCGCAGCTGCCGCGCGACGACATCGACCGGAACCAGATCGGCCAGCTCGGTCGTGACGCCAAGCGCGTCGACCGCATCGATCAGCTTGCGCGCATCGCCGTCGGTGATCGCGCGCAGCCGCCGCGAGCCGGCCGCATCGCGCGGCGTCAGCGCGTGCCAGAGGCAATCGGGATAGGGCGCCACCGAGCCGCGCCAGGTGCGTGCGTCCTTGGGGCCGAAGCGCGCCCCGCGCACGGTGCCCTCCGTGTTCCATAGCGACGTCGTCATGGCGACCCGCCAGCCGGTCTCCTCCTGCAGCGGTCGCGTCTCGCCGCTCGGCAGCTCGACCAGCTCGGCGATCTCGATCCCCGCGGGCAGCGCAGGCCCCGTCCAGGTCCGACCGGCGATCGTCGTCACGCGGCGCGCCGTCTTGTGGTGCTGGTTCGTGCCCTGGTACGCAACGCGCGCGCCGAGCCGGCCGTCGCTGAGCCCGAGCGGCGAGCGGGCGAGACCGTCGGGCGCCGGCAGCACATAGGACTGCATCGCGTCGACGTACCACTCGGGTGCGAGCCCGGCCTCGAGCCACGCCGGCCAGCTCACGCGCCCCGGCTCGCCGCTCGCCGAGACCTCGCGCAGCTTGTGGCGAAGCTCGCGGTGATCGGCGATCCACGCCGTCGCGCCGTCGTGGCTCATGAGCCCCGCCTGCGGCACCACGCGATCGCCGGCGCGGATCAGCCGCGCACCCTCCTGCCACGCACCGTCGGCGAGGACCGCGACGCGGGCGGCGACCTCCGGTACGTGCCAGGTGCTCACATCGCTCTGGAAGCGGTCCTGCGGCGCCGCGCTCCAGTAGCCGTAGAGCTGCCAGCTTGCCTGGAGCGCGACGAGGAACTGCCCACCGATGTAGCGAATCGACACCAGCTCGTGACGCGGCGGGATCACCAGATCGTGCACGCCGAGGCGCCCCGTCGGGCCGACCGCGATCGCGCGCGTCTTGTTCGCGAGCACCACCGCCGGCAGCCCGCCGTACAGCGCGAGCTCCGCCTTGCCGTCGGGGTTCAGCTCGTGCGCCGCGTCCTCGAGCGCCGGCCAGCCGAATTCGTCGAGCAGGCCGATCTGCAGCGTGCGCGCGAGGGCCCGCGCCGCGTCGAGCGCCGCGAACCGCGGGTGCAGATCGGCCAGCTCGGCGAACGTCTCCGCCGTGACCTTGGCGGCGATCACCCCGAGCGCGTCGTCGAGCGCGGGCAGCGCGCCGTCCTCCGCCGAGCCCAGCAGCCCCTCGAGCCAGCGACGCTTCGCCGCGAGAAATCCCGCCTTGCCGCGCGACATCGAATCGAATGGCTCGCTGCCGATCTCGTGTGCGACCGCCGCGGCGAGCAGCGGCCCGATCACCGGATGCGCCGCCGCCCGCACCGGGTCGCGCCCGCGGTCCGCCGCGCTCGCCCCCAGCGCCCACGTCTTCAGATCGATCCGCGCATCCGCCGACGGCACGACCGGCACCTCGAGCTCGAGCGCCAGCTCGGCCAGATCCAGATCGAACCGATTCCAGCGCCCGACGCACGCGATCGGCGCGCCGTCGCGGGCGAGCGCCGGCGCCATCTTGCGCAGCAGCTCGAACGCCTGACCGCCGAGCCGCGTCTCCTTCCAGCTCCGCGACAGGTGCATCGTCAGCTTGTTGAACCACGCCGCCCGGCCGCCGCTCGGGCGCGCCTCCTCGGGCGCATCGCCGACCAACCCCTCGATCGCGCCGCTCGCCTCGATCAGCTGCAGCCACGTGTCGTCGAGCTCGGCGCTGTACGACGACCCGGTCGGAAACAGATTCAACAGCGCCCCGCGCACCCCCGCAGACCGTCGCCCGAGCGCCGTGATCGGCGCCTCGTACGCGCGCCAGAGCTCCCCCGCGGCCTTCGCCAGCGCGGGCGACTCGATGATCTCGGCGACCAGCTTCGCGTCTTCCTCGTCGGGATCCAGCTTCGCCGCTTTGGCCAGCCGCCGCAGGTCCTTCGCCATCCCCGCCCATGGCGGCATCCCGCCGAGCGTGCGCTGCAAGCAGAGCTGCCGGAAATGCCCATACGCCACCGCAGGTGCGTGGTGCTCCGCCAGCTCCTTCGCATACTCGGTCAGCGCCTTCGTCGTCACCGCGCCCGCGAGCGCAAACTCCAGGAAGCCATCGACGCGATGCTGCTCGTCGACCTCGAGCGCATGCACGGCCTCCGCCGCGCGCGCCTTGCCGAACATCGCCGCCGCGAAGCTCGGCGCCCCGTGCTCGATGAACGCGCGCCCCGCCTCCTCGTAAAACGACGGCAGAAACTGCGGCACCGTCTTGCCCAGCTTCGCCGCGATCGCCTCGATGCCATCGCGCGCGTGCCCGGGCTTCGACTTCGCCTTGCGCGCGTGCTTCTTGAACTCCTTCACCACGTCGAGCGCGTACCGCGCGTTCTTGGGATCGTTCACCAGCGCCCACCCGGGAAACCCGAGCGGCCGCTTGCGCTCCTTGCCCACCGTCCCGCGCTCCTCGCCCGGGCCGAACCCCAGCGTCGCCATCTCGAGCTCATCGCCTGCCGCCACGCTCTCCGCCGTCAGCCGCACCACCACGCGCCCGGGCAGCACCGGATGCCGGTACGCGCGCGCGGCCACGCGATCGACGGGCTCGTCCTTGCCGAGCTTGGCGTTGTGCGGCACCAGCCCGCCCGCCTTCAGCGTCTGCGATACGTCCTGCGGCTTCACGACGCATCCTGCTTCTCGACGACGCGCGCCGCAAAGATCGCCGATGCCATCCGCATCCCCTCGGAAAACGCCACCGGCCCCACCGCCGCGATCGACATCCCGTGCTCGCGGTGGTCCACCCACGACAGCGACCCGGTGTACGTCTCCGCCTCGGGCGAATCGGCGCCGATCCAGTAGCGCGCCTCCGTCACGCCGTCGCCGTCCCACACCTTGCAGACCGCAAAGCCGCCGCGTACCTTGAATCCGAGCGAGCGCGCCTTGCCCACCGCGTGCATCAGCATCGCGAACTTGCCGTCCTCGAACTGATCGATCGTGTGCGCCGCGACCCCGGCCGGCTTCGCATACGTCTCGCGCAGCAGCTGCGACACCCCCTGCGCGACCCCGAGCTGCGTCACCAGCTCGCGCCAGCCATCGAGCTCCGCGATCAAGATCGGATGCGGGATCGCGATCCGGTCCGCCTGGATCCACCCGGTCTCACCGTCGAGGTCGACCACGCCGAGCCCGCGCTTCGCATCCACGCCGCGAAACAGCCCCGCCTTGCCAGGGTCATGCTTGCCATCCGCGCCGACCGCCACCACGACCGCATTCTCGAGCGGCCTTCGCCACGCCGGGTCGTCCCACACCTGCTCGAGCACGGCGCGCGGCACCGGCAGCGATCGCAACAGCCACTGATCCACCGTGGCCACACACTCGCGATCGTGCTCCGCGAGCCAGTCGCGCAGGCCCTCGAGCTGATCCGCCACCTCGCCATCGCGCAGGTCCTTGGGCACCGACGACAGCCGCTTGCCCTTGTCGTTGCGCGCGGCCAGCTTCCCGCCGTCGAGCGTCAGCGCATACCCCTTCCCCGCGTCGATCCATCCGAGCCCCGCCGCGTCGACGCTCGCCGCCGCTGCCACCGTTCGCGCAGGCGCCGGCTTCGCGGCCGATTTCCCGCGCGCGGCCGCCGATGGCGGCTTTGCGGGCTTCTTCGCGCGCACCGTCGCGGACGGCGGCTTCCCGGACGTCTTGCCGCGGGCAGGCTTCGTAGGCTTGACCATCGGCTCTCCCGCCCGCGATCTTCAGATCCTCGTCGCACGCGAGCAAGCGCCGGCAGGACCAATCCGCGACGCCTGCCTCATCGATTCTACGACCTCGCAGGCCGCTCTCCGCACGTGTCACAGATCCGGCGCCCGCGCCTATCCCCAATAGCGCCGCCGCGCTCGCTTGCGATCTCCCTACTCCCGGCGCCATGGTGACACCGATGCACAAGCTCCTCTGGCTGTTCATGATCACCGCATGCGCGAGCAGCGCGCACGTGGAGCCCACTGCGCCCCCGCCAACGGCCGCCGAGCAGCCGCAGGGCGAGCACCACGGGGGCGGCATGCATCACCGCTTCGACAACGCCGACAGCTGGGCCAAGGTGTTCGACGACCCATCGCGCGACGCCTGGCAGCGACCGGAGCTCGTCCTCGCCGCGCTCGACCTCCGCCCGGGCATGACGATCGCCGATATCGGCGCCGGCACCGGCTACTTCGCCGTGCGCCTCGCGCGCGCCGTCCCCGACGGCCAGGTCATCGCCACCGACATCGAACCCGACATGATCCGCTACATGACCGAGCGCGCCGCGCACGAGCAGCTCACCAACCTGCGCGCTGTCCTCACGCCGCCCAGCGATCCCCAGCTCGCGCCGGAGACCGTCGACCGCATCCTCGTGGTCGACGTCTGGCACCACCTCGATGACCGCCCCGCCTACGCGCGCGCCCTCGCGAAGGCACTGCGCCCGGGCGGCAAGCTCGCGATCGTCGACTTCACGTTCGAGTCCACGCACGGCCCGCCGGCCAAGCATCGCCTCGCACCGGACGAGATCCTCGCCGATCTCCGCGCGGCCGGCCTGACCGCATCGATCTCACCCACCAGGCTCCCCGATCAATACATCGCCCTCGGAACGCGATAGTCCGCCCTCCGCGACCAGCGCCCCAGACCTCGGGCGGAGGCTCGGCACCCGACCCTGCGCGAACGGTTTCGCGTCTACGGCGACGACGCCGGCGTGCTGCGCTGCGATCACGCGATCCGGTTCCTCGGGCTGCCGGTGCTCGCGCTGCACTACAAGCTTGTCTCGCAGGCCACCAGACCGTCCGGCGCGGCGATCAGATGAGCAAGCCGCGGAAATCGTGCGGCACATATTCGAGGACGAGGATGCTCGAGTGCTGGCCGAGGGGCAGCGGCGCGCGATGGTGGGTCACCGCGCGGCCGTGATAGAGAACCGCGTCGCCGATCGCGAGATCAGCGGCCATCATGCGTCCATCGTCGAAGGTGAAGCGGAGCGGCCAGCCGATGGCACCGACGGGTGCAGGCGTGTGATCGATCTGCAGCGAGATGCTGAACTCGGCCTGTGGGCGGTCCTTGTGGGACGCGAGCGCGGCACCTTCGAGGTAGGAGAAGAAGTACGAGAACGACGGCACGACCGGCTGACCGGCAATGGCGGACATGGCACCCGCGAGCCGCGCGTGCACGAAGCGACCGACCGGGTCGTTGTAGGTCGAGAACCGCGCCGCATTCTGGCGGTCGCCGAACGGAACGAGCCCTGCGGCGAGCAGCGACGCATAGTACCGCCGGAGCGCGGCGGTCTCGTCGGCGCCGAGCAGGTCGCGCGCCACGACAACGCCATCGGCCTCGTACGCCGCGCGGTGATCGGCAAAGCGCGCAAACGGAGCGGGCGCCGGCCGATTCGCTGGCACGAGCGCGCCGATTCGGACGAGCGCGCGCGCAAGCGGTGCGGGGAGCGGCGGCGGCGCGGCGCCGGGCCGAAGCTTTGCGAGCATTGCCGCCCAGTCGTCGCTGACCCAGTGCGGCGCGGCCAGCTCGTCGGGATCGCCCACCCAGATGGCCGGGCCCGGAGCGAAGCAGCGCAAGCGGCCTTCTTGCTCGTTGTAGTCGCGCGGCCATGCGATCCGCGGATGCAGCGCGAACGCAGGCTGGAAGCAGAACGTCGGCGAGACGATCCAGCGGGCGTCATCGACGGCGTGCGCACCGCTCGATGCCGCGCCATCGGCGACTCCCTCGAGCGGGACCTCGAACCGCGGCCAGTCGACGACCTCCTCGTCGGCCACGAGGAACCCGATGCGAACGAGCTCGGGCACGAGCGGCGCATCGGAGTCGAGCTCGAGCTCCCCTTCGCGCGCGACGACCGACGCGAAGAACGCAAACAGCGCTGGATCGGCGGCAGGCGTCAGATCACGGATCAGCAGGCCTCGTCCGCGCACCGGACAGCGCACGGTGATGGTCTCGATGCGCGAGATGTCGATCGGCACGCTCTCGGGCGCCGGGTGGACGTGGATGTCCACGAACGGGTTCATCGCGAGCGGCTCGTCGGTCATGGCGCGGTCCTGGGTCCGCGGCGTGCTCCCGGATCGACGAGCACGTCGGCGATCGCGGCGGCGATCGACGCCTGATGCTCGGCACCGAGGAAGGTGAACGAGCCGCGCGGGTTGAGCTCGAGGAAGACGTGGCGGCCATCGGGCTGAACGATCAGATCGATGGCGCCGTATTGCAGCTCGAAGCGATCGACGAGCGCGCTCAGCCGATCGGCCACCGCGCGCGGCAGCTCGTACGCGGCCCAGACCGGCGCGTGGTCGCGGGCATGGCTGTCGCGCCGCCAATCGAGATCACTGCCGGCCCGCGCCGCTGCATCAAGCGCCGCGGCGAACATGCGCTTGCCGACGATGTTGACGCGCACGTCGAGCTGGTTGTCCACTTTCTCCTGGAAGATCATCGGGCAGAGATCGAGGCCGTCGAGCTGGTCGAGGTCATCCGCGGTCATCGCGGTGGTGAACACGGCGGAGATCTCGTCGGTGGGCTCGGGGCCCGTGCTAGCCGGCTGGACGAGCATCTTGGCGATGATGCCGCGACGGCCGCGCGCAAATGCGCGGACGGCGGCCGGGTCGTTCGAGATGATCGTGTCGGGGATATCGAGGCCGAGCGCCTGCGCGATCCGGAGCTGGCGCGGCTTGCTCTCGGCGCGCAGCTGTCGCGCGTGCGGATCGAGCTGAAAGACATCGAGGTTGTCGAGCAAACCAACGAGCGCCAGCTCGGAGGCCGCGATGCAGGTCTCGCGCACGCCCGGCGACATCGCGGGCAGCGCCATGCCGACCGCGGCGCGCTGCCAGACGGAATGGACATCGGCGAGCGCATCGCCATCGCCGGACCATCGGCCGCGAAACTCGCCGCGGTCGTAGGACAGCGTCAGCGGCGCGCTGTCGGGGAACTTCGACGAGTCGAGCACGATGGGATCCGCGCCTCGAACTCGTAACGCGTCGACCACTGCGGGGAGCTCATGGGCCCCTCCGCGAACGCAGAGGAGGACGCGCATCAGACTCAGAATCCGATCGGCCAATTGCCGGTCGGCACGGCACCGGCGCGCACACCGGCCTTGATCTTGATCTGATAACGACGGAACAGCGGCTCGCGAACCGGGGTCTCGTCGCTCTTCTCGGGATGGACAATCTCGCGTGGTTTCGTCATGCAGCAAGTATGTATCGTGATCGACGACTGTCTACTGACAATGTTGTCGAAGCGTTCCGATACAGCGCATCTCTCGCCCCGAGATCGCATGACAAGCGAAGTGCTCTGACGGAAGCTCAATGAGCGAATGACCAGCATTGCAGAATGCCATTCGTTGCCGCGTGACCTTGTAAACCGATCGCACGCGGGTCGCTCCTCGTCGCAGCGGTCGCGCGCTCCGATGCGGCCCTGCAGCGAACGACCTCGCATGCAGCGAACGGCGGTGCTGTGAATCGCGCTGCGGGTCCGCCGGTGCCCGCGTCGCCATGATGAATGGGGCGATCGAGGACCCATCGCGCAGCGTAACTCTGGCTGCAGCGCGGAATTCCGTGGCACCCGCGCTGCACTCGGGCTCGTCGCGACACCTGTCACCGGCCTCGGCCGCGAGCGCTGACCGGCCAGAGGGCCTCCAGCGTATCCCCGGCCAGCACATGGTAGCTGTCGTACAGATTCACCGTCGGATCGCAGTGCGGCACGGCGAGGCGCACCGGGTCGCCGAGGCGCCAGACGTGCTTGCCCGATGGATCGAGGATGGCGCCGTGCTCGTCGCCCATGAACCGGTAGGTGGCGCCGTGCGGTGCGCCCGAGACGATCGCCGGCGGGCCGCCGTCGGTGGCGAGCGCCTTGAAGCCGGCATCGATCGTCGCCATGCCGGCTGTGTTGCAGCTGATCACCTGGGTGTCGACGAACAGCGCGTACTCGAAGGGCGCTGCGCCGTCGCCCGAGAGATCGCACTCGGTGTACTGGCGATCCATGAAGATGTAGGAGCCGACCTGCCACTCGGTGTAGCGACCAAGCTCGGCGTCGATGCGGTGCGTGCCCGTACCCGCGCCGGTGATGATCGCTGGCGCGAGCTGGTTGTCGGAGAGCAGGTCGAGGATGGTGTCGAGGTAGGTCATGCGGTCGCGGATCGCGG
This sequence comes from Kofleriaceae bacterium, assembly GCA_035472155.1. Lineage (GTDB taxonomy): Bacteria > Myxococcota_A > Polyangia > Haliangiales > Haliangiaceae > JABFXX01. The sequence goes on along the minus strand of DATIPJ010000014.1, from coordinate 7,097 downwards.
CCTCGCGCTCGGCGAAGCTCGCGATGTGCTGCTGCGTGCCGCAGTACATCTGCACGCCGCGGTAGGTGAGCCGATCGAGCCCGCGGATCGTGCGTGCGAGCTCGAGTGCGGCGGCCGCAGACGCCACGCCGGTCCGGCGGATGCCCGGATCGATGTCGACCAGCACGTGGAGCGGCCGCGCGGCGGTGGCCACGGCGGCGGCCAGTGCAGCAGCGTTGTCGGGGTGGTCGACGATGACGATCAGCTCGTCGAGCAGGTCGTTGAGCTCGACCATGCGCCGGATCGCCGGCGAAGAGACGACCGGCGAGGTGATCAATATGCTCGCGATGCCACCGGCGGCGAGCGCCTCGGCCTCGCCGAGCTTGGCGCAGCACACGCCGATCGCACCGGCGGCGAGCTGGCGCCGCGCGATGTCGACGCTCTTGTGGGTCTTGGCGTGGGGACGCAGCGCGACACCGCGCGCGCGGGCGTAGTCGGCCATGCGCGCGATGTTGCGATCGAGCGCCTCGCGGTCGACGACGAGCACGGGCGTGTTCAGCTGGCCGCGCGCCGGATGACCGATCAGAGCACCATGGAGTCGTTGGTCGTCGTTCATCGTCAGCTCACACGTGAATGGGTAATTCGAATAACCGAGTCAGATGATCATTGGCAAACTTGCACTGCGGGTCCAGCGCCTGCCGCACGGCGCAGAAGTCGCGCGCGCGCGGGTACATCGCGAACACGTCGCGCGCCGCGAGCGAATGGCGCTTGGCCCAGTGCGGCCGGCCGCCGTGATCGCGCAGGATCGGCTCGATGCCGGCGAATACCGGCTGCCAGGGCCGGCGCGCGTACTGGTGCACGGAGATCGACGCGCACGGGCCGCGGTTGAACGGGCTGAGCCAGAGGTCATCGCCCGCCGTCCAGCGGTACTCGAACGGGAACAGCACCGCGGCCTTGCGGCGGCGGATCCAGCGGATCGCCTCGCGCAGCGCCGGGAAGCCGGCCTCGCGCGGCAGCTCGTACTCCATCTCCTCGAAGCGCACCGTGCGCTCCGACGGGAAGATCTGGTGCGCGGGCCCGACGCGGCGAGAGCTGCGGACGGCAGCCATCAGGCGACGCTGGACCACGCCGGTGAGCAGCGGCAGCGCGGTGCACAGATCGCACTGGCGCTGGAACGCCGCCTCGCTGTCGCCGCGCGGCGGCCGGAGCGGACGATCGTCGTCGGTCGGCTGCAACGTCTTGAGGATGACGTCGCGGGCGTACGGAAACACGAAGAACTCGGCATGGCGATGGCTGCGCGCCAGCTCGGCGAAGCGCTCGATGACCTCGTCGAGCCGCACGCGCTCGATGCGCTGCTCGAGGCGATACGCGGGCAGGACGTCGATCCGGATCCGCGTCGCGACGCCGAGCAGCCCGAGCGAGAGCCGCTGGGCCTCGAACAGCTCGGGCCGCTCGACGGCGCTGCACTCGGCGATCGAGCCATCGGCGAGCACGAGGCGAAACGCGCGCGCGAACGTCGACAGGCTGCCGAGCTCGGCGCCCGTGCCGTGCGTGCCGGTGGCGATCGCGCCGGCCAGCGCCTGGGCATCGATGTCGCCCTGGTTGGGCAGCGAGCGCCCGAGCTCCCACAGCGCAGCGGCGATGCGCCGAAGGCTCCAGCCCGCGGGCGCCCACGCGCTGCGGCCATCGGGCGCAAGCTCGACGGGCGAATCGAGGCCATCGAGCCGGACCAGCGTCCCGCTCGTCGCGCACAGCGGCTGGAACGAGTGCCCCGCACCGACGACGCGGACCCGGGCCGAGCTGCGCACGACGTCGGCGAGCTCGGCCTCGCTGCGCGGCGCGGCGATGCGCGCAGGCTCGGCGGCGACGCTGCCCGACCAGTTGGCCCACGCGGTCATCGGGTCGATGGTTGGCTGAGCCGGTAGATCAGCACAGCCGCGCGCTTGGTCAGCGCCGGCAGCATGCGCAGGTCCGCCGTCTCCTTGGCGGTGTGGTCGTCGCGCCCGGCGAGCCCGATGCCGTCGATCGCCATCGGCACGCGCGTGGCCACGAAGGCCACGTCGGCGGCGCCGGCCTTCGACGGATCGACCGCGACCACCGGCCCGAGCCCGAGGTCGCGGCTCACGCCGTCGTACATCGCGAGCAGCCGTCGGTTGCCGTCGCTCGGCGCCATCGGCGGATAGCCATCCAGGAACTCGATCGTCGACGACGTATGCGGCAATGACCGCCCCACGATCTCGCGCATCACCACCTTCGTCGACGCGAGCTGCTCGGGCGACAGCGTGCGCAGATCGCCCTGCACCACGACCTCCTTGGACACCACGCTGGTCTTGCCTGCGGCCGTGCCCTGGTTGTTCGGCCCGTCGAGCGCGACCGCCGTCCCGCCGAGCACCACGCCCGGGTTGAACGTCAGGTACGGTTGCCCGGCGAGCCGCGCGCGAAACCCGTCGAGCACGCGCGCCGCCTCGTAGATCGCCCCCGGCCCCACGTCGTCGCGGAAGATCTGCGACGAGTGCGCCGGTGTCCCCGTCGATCGCAGCTGCCAGAACGAGGCGCCGCGCCGCGCGGTCACCGCCGTCTTCGGATCGCCGCTGCCGTCCTCGAACGCGAGCGCCGCGATCGCACCGCCCGCGGCCTCGACGATCGCCGCCCGTGCCGCAGAGACCGGCTCGCCTGGGTGCTCCTCGTCGCCGTGCATCACCACCGCGATCGTCATGCCGTCGAGCGCGCCCGCCGCCTTCAGCGCCTTGAGCGCCTGCACGATGATGACATCGCCGCCTTTCATGTCGATGATGCCCGGGCCGCGCGCGGTCGCGTCGTCGATCCGCTCGAAACGCTGGAACGGGCTCGATGGCTCGAACACCGTGTCGAGATGCCCGATCATCAGGATGCGCGGCCCGCTACCCTTGCGCTCGGCGACCAGGTGCCCCGCGCGCGCGAACGGCGCGCCGTCGACCCACCGCGTGGCAAAGCCGAGCTCGTCGAGCTGCGCGCGCAGCACCGCGCCGACCTGGCGCACGCCGGCGAGGTTCATCGTGCCGCTGTTGATGTTGACGATCTGTTCGAGCAGCGCCAGCCCGGCGGCGTTGCCATCATCGGCCGCGCGCGCGATCGCCTGCTCGACGGGCGCGAGCCCGGCCGCGGCGGCGGTGGCCGCGCCGGCCGGCTCGGGATGCTGCGCGGGAGCCCCCGGTGCGGCGCACGCCAGCACGGGAGCCAGGATCAGGGCGGCGCGCGAACCACGAAGAAAAGCCATGGGCGCTGTATATCGCGCCCTTGGGCCCGCATGCCTCAGTCGGCGACCATCACCTCGCCGAACGGATCGAAGTTGTTGCCGTTGAATCGCGCCATCTGCAGCTGAGCGTACGGCTGATAATCCGTCGAGCTGGTGTTGATCTCGATGCCCGGGCCCACGACCGGCAGCTGGAACTTCTGGAGGTTCGCCGCCTGCTTCATGATGTTCTCGCGCGACAGGTCGTTGCCGCACTGGGTGAGCACCTTGACCAGCGTCTGGGCCACGCCGTACGAGTACACTAGCGCGCCCTCGGTCTCCCACGGCAGGCCCTGCAAATACTCCTTCGCGAACGCGCGGTACTCGTTGAGCCCCGGATCATTGGCCAGCGCAGGATCGGTGATGTCCTTGAGGTAGCCGGCGATGATGAGCCCCTTGCTCTTGTCGAGCCCCGCCGGGGTCAGCACCGACGCGCGCGATACGGCCGTGTTGGTCATCAGGTGGAGCGGCTTCCAGCCGATGTCGAACACCTTGCGGATGGTCTGCGCGGCGAACTTCGGCGTCGCGGCGGTGAGCAGCGTGTCGCAACCGGCGCCCTGCAGACTGACGACCTGCGTGTCGATCGACGTGTCGGAGATCTCGTACGACATCGTCTTGACCACGATCGCGTCGTGCTTGTCGCCGAATCCAGCCTTGATGCCGACCAGGTAGTCCTTGCCGAAATCGTCATTCTGATACAGCACGCACAGCTTGGCGTTGGGCTTCTCCTTCATCAGCCAGTGGGCGAGCGCCTTGGCCTCGGCGCGATAGCTCGGCGCAAAGCCCATCGTCCACGGGAAGTGCTCCGGATCCGCCCACTTGTCGGCGCCGGTGGCGACGAACAGCTGGGGCACCTTCTTGTCGTTGAGGTACTTCTGCACGGCCGTGTTGGCCGCCGTGCCGAGGCTGTTGAAGATCACCGCCACGCCTTCGCTCTCGACGAGCTTGCGCGTGTTCTCGACCGCCTTGGGCGGGTAATAGCCATCGTCGAGGGCGATCAGCGTGAGCTTGCGGCCGTTGATGCCGCCCTTGTCGTTGATCATCTTGAAGTACGCCGCCTCGCCCTTGGAGATCACGCTGAACGCCGACGCCGGTCCGCTGAGCGCCGTCGACTGGCCGATCTTGATCTCGGTCGCGGTGACGCCGGGAGTTGCGGCGCCGCCCGACGCCGGCGCCGCCGCGGCCTGGGACCCGGCCCCGGCGGCCGGCTCCTTCTTGTCGTCGGCTTTCTTGTTGCCGCATCCGGCGGCCACCGCGAAGCTGGCCAGCAGGATGACTTCGAGCAGGCGCGTGACAGACGAGGTTGTTCTGGGCATGGCTGTCGAGAGGCTACCGCAACCGGCCGATCGCCAGCGCCCGATTCACGCGTTTCGCCACTGCGCGGCTGGCCAGTCAGCGCGTACACCGTCGCGAATCGGCGCTGGATCGCGGTGCGAAACCGCCGAGTGCATGGAATCGCTCCCCACGCTTGTACGTAGTTGTCTTCAGGGCCGCCCGCGATCAACGCTCGTAGAGCCGGTCCACCAGCGCCCGCCGCCGAGCCAGGATCGCCCGCTGGTTCAGCGTGCCCTTGTCGGTGACCTCGCCGGCGTCGAGCGACGGCGGCTCGTCGAGCACCGCCATCCTGCCCACGCGGTTCGAGCTGCCGGTGGCCGCGGCATTGAACGCCTCGAGCAGCGCCTCCAGCCGGCCGGGCGGTGCCTCGCCCTGCAGCACCAGCAGCGCGGCGATCTCGTCGCGGCCCTCGCCGGCGAGGACGACGTCGCGCACCAGCGGCGCGAAGTGCTCGATCAGCCGCGCGCGCAGCGGCCCGACGTGCACCCACGTGCCCGTCGCGAGCTTGAAGTCCTCCGCCATCCGCCCGCGATAGATCAGCCCCTGCTGCACGTCGCGCGGGTCGGCGAGCACGAACGTATCGCCCAGGCAGTAGTAGCCCTCGTCGTCGAACGCCTGCCGGGTCAGCTCGGGCTGGCGCCAGTAGCCGGGGAAGATGTGCGGGCCCTTGAGCCGCGCCTCGTAGCGGTCCTCGAACGGCACGAGCTTCAGCTCCACCCCGGGCGGCGGCAGCCCCATGTTCGCCGCGTCGCTCGCATCCCATGTGCGGCCCATCGTGAACGGCCCGGTCTCCGTCGAGCCGAGCCCGGTCAGAAACAGCACCTCCTCGCCGAGCGTGTCGCGCGCGAGCGCCTTGTAGGCATCGAACACGCGCTGCGAGATGCCCGCGCCGGCGAACCACAAGACCTTCAGCCGCGCGAAGAAGCGCGCGCGCAGCGCCGCATCCCGCTCCAGATACGGCAGCAGCGCCTCGAAGCCGCGCGGCACCGTGAAGTAAAACGTGGGCGACACCTCGGCCAGGTTCTTCGCCGTCGCCTCGATCGCCCCCGGCAGCGGCCGCCCCTCGTCGATGTACATCGTGCCGCCATTGAACAGCACGAGCCCGAAGTCCTTGTTGCCGCCGGCGGTATGGTGCCACGGCGCCCACTCGACGAGCACCGGCGGCTCGTCCTGCACGAACGCGAGCATCGAGCGCGCCATCTCCTGATTCGCGCACCACATGCGCTGCGTGTTGATGACCGCCTTGGGCACCCCGGTCGACCCCGACGTGAACAGGAACTTGGCGATCGTGTCCGGCCCGACCGCGTCATGCGCCGCTTCCACCGCGGGCGTGACCGCCGCCTCGAGCCGCCCGACCTCGTCGCCGTACACGACCTCCGTCCCGGCCGGCACCGCCGCGGCGATCGCGCGCCCATACGCCGCTCGCTGCGACGCAACCACCAGCCCCGGCGTCAGCAGCTCGATGATCCCGCGCAGCCGCGCGAAATCCGTCGACATCAGCGAGTACGCCGGCGAGACCGGCGCATACGGCACGCCGGCATACAGCGCCCCCAGCGCGATCACCGCATGCTCGAGGTCATTCCCCGACAGCACCACCACCGGGCGCTCCGGCGTCAGCCCGCGCGCCACGAGCCCGGCGGCGATCCGGCGCGCTCGCTCGAGCGCCTCCCCGTACGCGATCGTCCGCCAGCCGCCCGCCCCATCGCGCTGCGCAAACAGCACGCGCTCCGGGGACACCGCCGCCCAATGCTGCAGCCGCTCGGTGATCTTCCTCGGATACGGCCCGAGCTCCGCGCGGCAGCGCAGGTGCAGCGTGCCATCAGCCCGCCGCTCGACGGCGACCTCGCTGCGCGCGAGCCGGACCGAACGCGTGCGCATGCGATGTCAGCATAACACCCGCGCCGCGCACCCCCCACCGCATCGCTTCGCACCGCGCCGCCGAATGCCTCCGCCCTCGACGCGGGCATCGCACCCGCGCCGAGACGCGTCGCAACCCCCTCCCCCCCGGCGCGCGATCCCGGCCGCGTATATGACACGCGTTGGCAACTATGCCGGCGCAGGCTGTCTCCCCAAGGAGAGACCCTCATGGAATCCGCCACCGTCCTCGACCCCAGCCCGATCCTCGAGCTTCGCCAGTACACCCTCCACCCCGGCAAGCGCGACACCCTCATCGACCTCTTCGATCGCACCTTCGTCGACCCGCAAGAGGACGCCGGCATGCGCGTCCTCGGCCAGTTCCGCGACCTCGACGACCCCGATCGCTTCGTCTGGCTGCGCGGCTTCCCCGACCAGGCCTCGCGCGCCGCACGCCTCGAATCCTTCTACGGCGGCCCGGTCTGGAAGGCCCACCGCGACGCCGCCAACGCCACGATGATCGACTCCGACAACGTGCTCCTCCTGCGCCCGCTCGACCCCGCCTCCGGCTTCCTCATCCCTCGCACGCGCACCGCTCCCGCCCCCGCCGCCGACACCGACACCGACACCGACACCGGCGCCACCGTGCCTCGCACCC
>DATIPJ010000013.1:0-14111 GCA_035472155.1 Kofleriaceae bacterium | reverse complement strand
GCGGTCCGAGAGGAAATTGCGGTGGAGCTCGGCGAGCGCGCGGTGCAGCTCGACCTTGGCCGTCGGGTCGGCCTCGACCTCGAGCCGGAGCGCGAGCAGGGTCGCGAGGTCGTCGTGCTTGGCGTCCTCCTCGAGGAGGATGCGCAGGCGCAGGAAGGCGTCGCGGTGACCGGCGTCGGCGTCGAGGGCGCGGCGGAACGACGCCATCGCCTGCTCGCCGGCGAGCGCCTTGTCCATGAGCGCGACGCCGGCGAAGTGGTGGAGCGCGGCGCGCTGGCGGCCGTCGGCGCCGGCGGCCTGGCGGGTCGCGGCCTCGGCGACATCGATCCAGAGCTGGCCCTTGAGCGCGGCCTGGCGCCAGCCCTCGAGCGCGGGGACGTGGCCGGGGAAGGCGCCGTCGGCCTTGCCGAAGCGCTGGACGGCGTCGTCGATCTTGCCGATCTCGGCGAGGGTCTCGCCCGCGCGGGTCCAGAACGCGGCCTGGGTCTTGGCGTCGCCCTCGAAGTAGGCGGCGACGTTCTCCTCGAGCTCGGCGAGCTCGGGCGAGAAGCCGCTGCGCCGCACGATCGACTCGAGGTGGAGCAGCGCGAGGCGCGCGCGGGGATCGATCGCGAGCACGCGGCGGTAGAGATCGGCGAGCTCGAGCTCGGGGCGCCCGTCGCGCGCAGCGATGCCGGCGAGATCGATCAACAGCGCCGCGCGGTCGCGGGCGAGCTCGGCGGGGACGGTGTCGACCTCGTTCGCGCGCAGCCGGATCAGCTCGGAGAGCTGGTCGGACACGGCGTACTGGCGCTCGAGGCGATGCAGCAAGTCGATGCGCGATGGATCGGCCTGCGCGGCGCTCTCGAGGGCCATCTGCGCCGAGCTCGGGTCCTGGCGCAGATCGTCGTCGATCTGGGCGAGCAGCTCGTAGGCGCCGGCCTTGGCGATGCCATCGCCCGCGTCCTCGGCGAGCCGGAGCTGCGCGAGGGCGAGCGCGGCGATCGGCGCGGGCTCGCGCAGCTGGGTCGCGACGCGGATCAGCGGCAGCGCGGCGAGCGGATCGTTGGGCCGCAGCTCGAGCGCGCGCTGGTAGAGGCCGAGGGCACCCGCGGCGTCGCCCTGGGCGGCGGCCAGGTCGGCGTCGCGCACGATGCGTGCGAACACGTCGGCGGACGCGGCGCCGGCTGGCGGCGGCTCGGTGCGCCGGTGCGGCCGGGTCGGCGGGCGATCGCCTGCGCGGCGCCGCGCGGCCGCGAGCAGATCCGGGATGACGCCGAGCTGCGGCAGCGCCTGCTCGACCTTGTGGAGCAGCGCGGTCGCCTTGGCGGCCTCGCCCGCGTCGAGCGCGAGCTGGGCCGAGCGCAGGCGCAGCGCGGCGACCTCGGTGTCGGCCGCCTTGCCCTCGACGAGGGTCGCGCGCTCGGCGAGCGCAGCGGCCGCGTCGTCGAGCTCCTTGCGGCGCGCGGCGCCGAGCACGAGCCCCAGCGTGCGCCGCGGGTCGTCGAGCCCGGGCGAAAGGTCGCGCAGGATCTGCTCGTGCTGCTGCGGATCATCGGCGGCGACCAGGCGCGCGCGACGGAGCGCGAGGCTGGCGGCGGCGAGCGGCAGGCGCTCGGCGGCCTGGGCGCGGGCCAGGGCCTCGCCGATCAGGCGCTGATCGCCCAGGCGGCTCGCGAGGACGATCGCGGCAGCGTGCGCCGACGGCGAGCTGCCGTGCTCGAGCACGCGCTCCCACGCATCGAGCGCCGCCGTGGTGGTCTCCTGCACCGCCTTGACGCCATCGGCCTCGACGCTCTCGGCGCTGGCGGCCGCGCCCACGGCCTCTTCCCAGGCCAGCGCGCTGCGTAGCTGGGCGACTTCCTTGTCGAGGTGCTCTCCCGGGTCCTCGGCGAGCTCGGCGAACAGCTTGGCGCGCTCGGTCCACTTGCCGGCCGCCGCGAGCGCCTCGCCGAGGGCCTCGCTGAGCGCGACCGAGCCGGTGCGCGCCGCCCTGCCCTGCTGCAGGACCTCGGTGGCGGCGTCGAGCTGGCCCTGCGCGATCATGCCGTAGGCGGCGCGCAGCCGTGCGCGCTCGCGAGCGCTGTCGGTCGCGATGTCGAGGTCGACGTCGATCGCGGCCTGGGTGGCATCGGCGGCGACGTGCGAGGTGCGCAGCTGTGCGGCGGCGTAATCATCGTCGGGATCGAGCCCGAGGACGCTCGCCCACAGCTCCGCGCCGCGCGACGGATCGAGCTCGGCGGCGCGCGCCGCCGCGTACGCGCGCTCGGAGTTCGAGCCGGCGTTGTGCGCCCAGTGGATGAAGGCGTTGGCCGCGCCGATGGGGTCGGCGCCGCTGTCGATGTGGTGCGCGGCGAGCCGGGCGACCAGCGGATCCGACGGCGCGGCGTCGATCGCGACGGCCATCGCGGCGGCGCCGAGCTCGCCCTCGGCCCACTGCTGCGCGCGGACCGCGGCCGCCGCCGCCGTGATCGGATCGGACGGCTCGACCTGGCGCGCCAGATCGACGAGCGCGCGGGCCGCAGCCTCGGCGTTGTTGGCCCCCGTGGCCTGGCGGATCGCCCCGAGCAGCGCCGCGAGCGCGGTCGGATCCGACTCCGCCGCGGCGGCGAACCAGCTCGCGGCTGCGCCGGTATCGTTGTGGTGGGCCGCGAGCGCGCCGCGCGCCGACTGGACCGCCGCGCGCAGCTCGGTGTCGCTGACCGCCTGGGCGAGCTGCTCGAGCGCGATGCCGAACTCGTCGGCGCGACCGTCGAGGAACGCGAGCTCGAGCTGGGCGAGCAGCGCGCGGACATCCGACGGCGCCTGGTCGAGGATCTCGCCGGCCGCGACGCGGGCGAGGTCCTGCTCGTTGCTCGCCATCATGAGGTCGACGCGGTAGTGCCCGAGCGGCCGCCGCTCGAGCGCGCCGGCGACCGCGATCTCGGCGTCGAGATGGCGGATCGCCTCGGCGAGGTCGCCGCTGGTGCGCGCGAGGCGGCGCAGCCCGCGCAGCGCCGGGGTCGCGCGCGGATCGGAGATCAGCGCGGCGTCGTAGTGGCCGCGCGCGCGCTCGAAGTCGGTGAGCCGCTCGCACAACCGGCCCGCTTCCACCCGCAATGCCGCCGACGCGGCGCTGTCGTCGACGGTGGCGATCTCGCGCTCATACACCAGCAGCGCCTGGGCGCAGGCTTCGTCGAGCGTGGCGGTCGGCAGCGGGTCGATCTGATCGGGCCAGTTGCGGGCGATGACGTCGAAGTTGAGCGTGGGCTCGATCTCGGGCGGCGCGCTCGGATCGATCGGCGGCGCCGGGAGGTGGCGCTCGAGCCGGATCGCTCGCGGCGGCTGTGCCGGCAGTGGCGCGGGCGCGCCGAACTCGAGCAGCGTGTGGGTCGGCGGTGATGCCGCCGCAGGCTTGCCGATCGGCGGCACCGAGCTCGGCGTCTTCACCCGCGGGTAGAGGTCGGTGAGCGCGGGCGGCCGCAGCGCCGACGGTCCCTCGGCGAGCGCCGAGATGTGGATGCCCTGGTAGGTCCCCGAGGACGGCGGCTCGGGGCTCAGGTCGAGCCGCGGCAGCGGCGGCGGTGACGTCGGCGGGAAGCGCGGCACCGGCCCGAGCGGCGGCGGCGAGCTCGACGGCGTCCGCGGCCGATCCGTGAGCGCCGGGATCGCGTGCTCGATCGGCGGCAGCCCTGCGCCCTGGTGGAAGCCCTGCGGATCGTCGAAGTCCTGCGGACCGTCGAAGCCCTGCGGCCCGTCGATATCGCTGGGGTCGTCGAACTCGTTGGGATCGGCGAACGGCAGCGAGTCCTCGAACGCTGGCTCGCTGAACGGGGCCGGCTCGTCGAACGCCCCCGGCCCATCGTACGCCCCCGGCTCGTCGAACACGCGCGGCTCGTCGAACGCATCGGGGTCATCGAACTCGCTCGGATCATCGAACGCCTGCTCGCTGAACGGGGCCGGCTCGTCGCCCGGCCCAGGCGCTGGCATGTCCTCGAGGGCCTCGTCGAGGCTGCGCCGGCCGCGCTGCCGCTGCGCGATCTCGGGCATCGACGCTGGCATCGAGGCCGAGATCGAGCCGCCGCGCGCCGCCATGCCCCGGCGCAGCGGGATATCGGGCAGCGCGAGGGTCTCCTCATCGCTCGCGCCAACCGCGGCGGCGACGTCGGAGAAGTCCTCCTCGGACGCCGCCCGCCCCGTCGGGCGCGGAGCCCCCAGATCGTCCTCGACATCGAGCTCGACCACCGAGCGCGGGCTCAGCGGCCGGCCGCCCGGCGGCGGCTTGGTCGCCGGCTCGGCGCGGCGGAGCACGTGCGCAGTGCGGCGGCCGGTCGAGTAGACCTCGGGGGTCGGCGCGTTCGGTGCGCCCGGTTCGCTCGCCTTGTCGTCGGTGACCTCGATGTCGACGTAATCGTCGTCGTCGGCCGCCGCGCTCGGCTCGGCCTGGCGCGACGAGAACGCCTGGCGCTCGATCTCGGTGAAGTCGGCGACGCGGGTCTCCTCGGAGAACATCGAGTCGCTGTCGCCGGGATGGACCTCGCGCTGGCCGGGCGAGGTCGGGCGCGGCGGACGGCGCACGATCGCGGGCCCGCGGCGCGGCTCGGGCGCCGGCGGTGGCGCGAGGTCGTCGTCGTACAGCGAATCCTCGGGCGCCGGGGTGCCCGGGCGCGACGCCGAGGTGAACACCGCGTCGTCGTCTTCGCCGCCGAACGAGTGATCGGCGAGCTCGTCGTCGAGCTCGCGGCGCGGGACGAGCGGCCCCTCGATCGCGGGGTCGGACACGCCCGAGAAGTCGGTCTCGCCGTAGGCATCGATCGTCGTCACCGACGGCGCGCGCGGCTCGACGTGCAGTCCCTGGTCCTCGCGGTCGATCGCGGGCCCGCGCATCGGCGCGATCTCGTGGATCGTGCCGGCCTCGAGCATGCCCTCGTCGCTCGCGTCCTCGCGCTCGCCGAGCTCGACGTCCACCGACACCGAGGAGTCACCCGCCGATGGCTCGAGGTCCTCGGGGCTGGCCTCGGCCGCGTTCTCGGGCTCGGTCTCGGGCTCGACGTCCGGCGCGAGCTCGCCCGGCGCGAGCTCGCCCGACGCTGCCTGCATGGGCTCGTCTTTTACCGTCGGCGTCGCCGCTGCGGCTGCAGCCGCCGCTGCGGCTGCAGCGGCTGCCTCGGCCGCCGCTGCGGCCGGATCCGGGCCGGTGTGAAGCGCGTCGAAGGTCTCGACCCACGCGTCGATCTCCGAGAGATCGTCGTCGCCGAGGAACGGCTTGGGAGCGCCGGGCTTGGCGCTGCCCTTGGCGGGCGGCTTCCCAGACGGAGGCCCAGACGGAGGCCCAGACGGAGGCGGAACCGTGGTCATCGCGCCCCTTTCAGCCCGATGCCGAGCCGGTCGCGCAGCCGGAGATGATCCTCGGAGACCGACCACGCCGTGAGCTCGAGGGCGCCCCAGCTGTCGGTCAGCGCGCGCCCGCCCCGGCCCACGTCGAGCTGCGCGTGCGCCACCGCCAGATCGCCCGCCCACAGCAGGCCACACGATCGCCGATCGCGAGCGCGTCGTGGCGGAAGGTCTCGACGTTGACGATCTCGTTCGCCCGGGTCTGCGCGATCTGCAGCACCACGGCCTTGGCCTTGCGGCTCATCTCCTTCTTCAGGATCTTGGCGCGCTCGGCGATGCTGGCGTCCTCGCCGGCGATCTCGGCGTGCAGCGCCGGCGGTACCGCGGCGTCGATCGCGCGGAACACGGCCGCGATCGTCCAGCCGAGCTCGCCCTCGCGCAAGGCGCCCAGGGTCGCGACGCCCTCGGCCAGGGTCGCGACCGCGCGCCCGAGCAGCCAGCGCTGCTGCGGCTCGGTCGCACCGGCGACGTCGGCGCCCAGGCACAGGATCGGCGTCTCGGCGGCGAGCGCGCGCGCCATCCCGCCGCGCTCCGCGCTGATGTAGATCTCGACGTCCTCGATCCCGAAGCACGCCAGCGCGCTGGCCAGCGGCTCGTGCTTCTCGCCGAGCTTCTTCTGCGCGATGCGGTCGCCGCGCGAGAACCCGAGCTTGACCGGATCGACCCCGGTCGCCACCTGCACCGCGGGCGCGATCGCGCGCCATAGCTCGGCGAGCGTGCCGTGCGCACCGCCGCGCAGCACCGCGCGCGACTGCTCGTCGAGCCGGACCTTGCTCGGCGGGCTCAGCTTCGCGCGGCCCTGCGCGAGGACCTGGCGCTGATCGACCGACGGCGTGCCCAGCGCCTCGAGCCCGACCAGCGCGAGCCAGCGCGCGTCGACGTCGCTCTGCCACGCGGTGACCTGCGCGAGCCGCTCGTACAGGGCCGTGCTGCGCGGGTTCTGCAGGATCGACGCGCGGAAGCTCGACGCGGTGCCGGCGAGCACCTGCTGGCGCGCCGCCGATTCGAGGAGATCGGCGAGCTCGCGCACGACGTCGAGGTTGAGCGGATCGAGCGTGCGCGCGCGGTCGAGCGCGAGCCGCGCCCCGGTGCGGTCGTTCAAGCGATCGCGCAGCATCAGCCCCAGGCGCAGCTCCTCGCGCGCCTTCTCCTGCGGCGTGGGCCGGAGGCGCGCCAGCACGCGGAGCTCGCGGCTCGCGCGCTCCCAGTCGCTCGCGCGCAGGCACAGCCCGAGCAGCCGCTCCCGCAGCTGCGGCTCGTCGGGGGATGACTCGACGACGCGCTCGAGGTTCTCGATCGCGCCGGCGACGTCGTTGACGTTCTCGGCCAGGACCTGCGCGAGCTGGAGCTCGATCTCGTGCCGGCGCTGCGGCCGGGTCTCGGCCGACAGGCTGCGCCGCCACAGCGCGATCGCGGCGTCGACCTCGCCCGCGTTCATCGCCAGATCGGCGCGGAACCGCAGCGCCTCGACGTGGCTCGCCGACCGATCGAGCAGCGCGTCGAGATCGGCGGCGGCGGCGGCGTGGTCGCCCATGCCGTGCAGCACGGTGGCGCGCTCGAGGAGGAGCGGCACCATCTGCTTCTCGTGGCCGTTGCTCTCGCCCTCGTTCTCGAGCCAGGTGAGCCGGTCGCTGAGCAGCGCGACCAGGCCCGCGACGTCGGAGCTGGCGCGCGCGAGCTCGAGCAGGCGGCTCAGCTCGGGCGCGCCCGGATCGACCTGCAGGATCCGCTTGTAGGTCGCGATCGCCAGATCGACGGTGTTGTCGCTATCGAACACGTGGGCCGCGTCGCGCAGGAGGGCGAGCTTGGCGATGCGGTCGCCGATCACGCGGGCGAGCTGGTAGCTGGCGCGCGCCCACACCGCGACATCGTCGACCCGCTTGGCCATGCGGCGCAGCGCCTCGAGCGCGCGCAGGTCGTTGGGCTGCGAGGCGAGCACCGCCGCGACCACCGTGCCGGCCTCGCGCAGCCGGCCGGCCAGCTCGAGCGCTTCGGCGCGGTCGAGCTCCCACGACGCGCGCGACGCGGGATCGTCGGCCAGCGCGCTGCGCAGCTCGAGGATCTCGGCGCGCGAGAGCAAGGCGTCCACCACGGCGGCAGCGTCGGAGTCGCTGTCGACCTGCGGGATCGAGCCGGTCTCGGCGAGCACGAGCAGCGCGCTGGTGTCGTCGGGCGCGGCGAAGCGCGCGGCCATCACGCGCTGGTTGGCGAGATCGAGGTCACCGCTCGCGGCCGCCATCGCCGCGGCGCGCAGGTGGAGCGCGGCCGCCGCCTCGGGCATCTCGACCGACGCGGCGAGCCCGTCGTAGGCGGCCGATAGCGCGGGCGGATCGAGCCGGCGCGCGGCGACCAGCGCGGCTCCGAGCAGCGCGCCGCGCCGGGTCGGCTCGAGCGTGATCGCAGCGGCGAACGACTGCTGCGCGCGGTCGAAGTCCTCGAGCACGAGCGCGTACATCCAGCCGCTGTCCTCGGCGAGCGCCGCCCCGAGCCGGGGCTCGGTGGTGCGGCTGGCGAGCGACGCGGTCGCCTCGACGCGCATCACGGTGTCGGCGCGGCCGGCCGCGAGATCGGCGAGCGCGAGCGCGGCGCTGGTCGATGCCACCGAGGGCTCGTCGCGCAGCGCGAGCCCTCGGAACACGTCGGCGGCCTCGTCGAACTGGCCGCTGCGCTCGAGCGCGCGGCCGAGCAGCCACTGCGCCTCGGGGCTGGGGTCAGCGTCGGCGATCGAGCGCCGCGCGGTGACCTCGCCGAGCCGGTCGCCGAAGCTGGCGCGGCAGCGGGCCGCGCCCTCGAGCGCGCTGCGGTCCTCGGGCAGCCGGCTGAGCCACTCGTCGTAGACCTGCGCCGCCGACGCGGTGTCGCCGAGCCGGAGCTCGAGCACCCAGGCGGCCTCGCGCAGCGCGCGCCGCGCGGCCGGGCCGTCGGGCAGCGCGCGCGCCTCGGTGCGCCGCTCGCTGACCAGCTCGGTCCATTTCTCCTGCGCGCGCAGGAGGTCGATCAGCGACTCGCGCGCGAACGTGTCCTCGGGCCACAGCGTCAATACCTGGCGGTACAGCTCGGTCGCCTGCTCGACGGCGCCACCCCGCTCGCGCAGCCGCGCCGCGGCCAGGAGCGCCGTCCCGCGCCGCATCGCGTCCGACTCGAGCAGCGCCAGCTCGGCGAGCAGCTGCGCGCGCTCGTCATCGCGCCCGAGCTGGGCCAGCGTGGCCTCGAGCCGCCAGCGCAGCACCAGGTCCGACGGTGCGAGCTCGACCAGCTCGGTCTCGAGCTGCATCACGACCTCGAGCTCGCCGTGGCTGCGCGCGATCCGGATCGCGCGCTCGAGCAGCGCGCGCTTGCCATCGCCCGACGCCGCGGCGGCCTGCGCGCGGATCCGGGTCAGCGCGTCGCCGACGTTGCCGGTCGTGTCATCGAGCTCGTTGAGCGCCTCGAGCGCGGGCGCATAATCCGGCACCGCCTCGAGCGCCTTGCCCAGCGCGCCGCGCGCCTCGTGGATCGATTCGGTGCTCGCCGCGGCATCGGGCCCAAAGTCGGGCCCCGCGACCTCGTAGGCGAGCAGCTCCGCGGCCTGCACGTAGAGCGCGGCGGCGGCGCCCGGATCGGGGACCGCTTGCTGCCCGGGCCCGAGCCAGCTGCCGAGCAGCGCGGCGTTGGCGGCCGCGAGGTACGTGCGCGCCAGCTCGCGCGGATCGTTGCGCCCGAGGGCATCGCGCTCCGCCGCGGAGGTCAGCACGAGGAACCCGGGCGCGCTGGCCTCGAGCGACGCGAGCAGCGCGCGCGCCTGATCGCGCTGGCCGCCGCGCAGCAGCGCATCGGCGCGCCGGATCGACAGGACCATGGCGCGGCCGGGGTCGCCCTCGACCGCCTGCCAGCTCTGGACCAGCTCGGCGAGCGCCTCGTATCGCCCGAGCTCCTCGGCGAGCTCGGTCAGGTCCGAGAGCACCAGCGGATCGCCGGGCGAAAGAACGATCGCCTGCTGCAGCACGTCCCATGCGCGCTCGGGCGCATCGGCGCGCGCGATCTGCGCCTGTCGCCGCCGGAGCGCGACCAGCTCCCGGCGGAGCTGCTGCGCGCGCTCGGGGCGGTCGGCCGCACCCGCCCCCGCGGCCTCGCCGACCTCCCCGACGTCCCCGGTCAGGCCGAACGACGCGGTCACCTCGCGGGCGAGCGCATCGATCGCCGCGGCGACATCGCTCGGCGTCCCGTGCGCCTCGGCGGCGCGCAGCCGCTCGCGCGCGATGCGCTCCGCCGCCGGCCCGCCGTTCGCCAGGCCCGCCGCTTGATCGAACGCCGCCTGGGCGCGCCCGTGATCGCCCGCCGAGCCGCGCGCGACCTCGAGCCAGTACGCGATCTTGCGCGCCGGGTGCTCGACCGCTTCGGCGAGCCGCTCCCAGACGTCGAGCAGCGCCGGCATGTCGGCCGCGCGCGCGACGATGCGCTCGAGCTCGAGCAGCGCCGCCTGGTGCTGCGGCGCGATCCGGATCGCCTCCTCGAGCGCCGCGCGCGCCTCGGCCGGATCGCTCATGTGCTCGCCCGCGATCCGCGCCTTCTCGAGGAGAAGGTCGGCGCGCTCGAGATCGTCGCGCGCGTACGAGACCTCGGCGGCGATCAGCTTGACCAGGTTCGGCCACAGCCCGCGGCGGTAGAACACCCGCCGGATCGCCCACAGGTTGGCGCGCAGCCCCGGATCCAGTGTCAGCGCGCGGCCGTAGGCCTTGACCGCGCGCGCCTCATCGGCGAGCCGGCGCTCGTAGAGCTCGCCGAGCTCGTACGCGAGCATCGCGGCCGCCGCGCCGTCGCTCTGCGCCTCGAGCTCCTTGGCCATGGTCTCGGCGCGCGCCTCGCCGCCCGCGTCGCCCAGCTCGTCGAGCGCGCGATCGAGCACCGTGGGCGACTCGAGATGGACCTCGAGCGGCTGATCGACCACCACGTTGGCGACCTCGGTCGAGACCTCGACGCCGCCGGCGGACAGGGTCGCGGTCAGCGTCGCGGTATCGGTCGACCCGCCCATGCCACCCATGAACCCCTCGACGCTGTCGGTCAGCGGCGGCGGCATCGTCGTACCGCGCCTGCGGCGCTCGGCGCCTGCGATCGGGACGCCGGCCTCTCCGTTGCGCCCGTGCTCGGGCTCGGCCACCGCGGCCTCCTCCACCGTCGGCATCCCCGGCGGCGGCGCGTCGACCGCGGGCGAATCGAGCGCCGTCAGCTCACCCGAGCCGGAGCCCGCGTCCAAAAACTGCGCCGGCTCGCCTTCGTGCCCGCGAGGCGGGATCGTCACCGAAGCGGCCCCGGGCATCGGCGGCACCGAGACGGGCGCCGTCGAACGCGGCACCAGCGGCGGCCGCGCACCCAGCGGCGGAACCTTCAGCGTCGGGCTGCGCGGCGGCACCATCACGACCTGCGATGGCCTCGCCGCCGGCAGCGGTGGCGGCGTGGGTGTCGTCGCGCGAAACGGCAGCGTCGTCCGCGGCGACGGCTCGGGCGCGTCCTCGACCGCCTCGAGCTCATCCAGGTCGAGCGCTTCGCGCTCGTACTCATCCTGGACCTCGCGGCTTCGCCGCTCGAACTCGAGCGCCGCATCGGGCGCGCGCGACGGCTCGTCGTCGTCGCGGTTCATCATCGCGTCGATGCGCGCCGCGAGAGAGCGCGCACGCTCGCTGAGCTGAGCCTGCTCGCTCAACGGCGGCGGAATGGCCGTGTCTGGCGCGCCGTCCCGTGGCGTGCCCGGGTCATCTTCCGGTGGCGCTCCCAATTCATTCGAAGCTCATCAGACCACGCTCGAGGTGTCAACGTAGGGGCACGACATTCCCTGGTTTTGGGACTTCTTCGGACCCTCGCGCACATGCCGGGTGCGATACACCTGCGGCGTGACCGCGTTCCGGCTTGGCGACGAACCACTAACGCTTGAAATTCTGATGGCCGTCGCGCGCGAAGGCCTCCGCGTGGAGATCGGCGAGCGCGCACAAAGTGCGATGCAGCAGGCGCGCGCCGTCGTCGATCAGGTGGTCGCCGCCGGCGATGCCGCGCCCGCCGTGTACGGCGTGAACACGGGGTTCGGCGCCCTCGCAGAAGTGCGGATCTCCTCCGATCAGGTGACGCGACTGCAGCAAAACCTCGTGCGATCGCACGCCGCTGGCGTGGGTGCGCCGCTGCCGCGCGATGCCGTGCGCGCGATGATGCTGCTCCGCGCTGCAGTGCTCGCGACCGGCCGCAGCGGGGCTCGCCCGGTGTGCTGTGAGCGGCTGTGCGAGCTGCTCAACGCCGGCGTCCACCCCGTGATCCCGGCGCGCGGCAGCGTCGGTGCGTCCGGCGACCTCGCGCCGCTCGCCCACCTCGCGCTCGGCATGATCGGCGAGGGCGACGCCGAGCTGGGCGGTCACACACTGCCGGCGGCCGCGGCGCTGCGACGGGCCGGGATCGCTCCCCTCGTGCTCGAGGCCAAGGAGGGCCTGACCCTGCTCAACGGCACGCAGCACATGACCGCGGTCGGCGGGCTCGCGGTGCTCGATGCCGAGATCACCTGCCGGATCGCGGACATCGCAGGCGCGCTGTCGCTCGAGGCGCTCAAGGGCACGGTCCGCGCGTTCGACCCGCGCGTCGTCGCCGCCCGCCCGCACCCCGGCCAGATCGCCGTCGCGACCTTGCTCCGCGAGCTGCTCGCCGGCTCCGAGATCGCCGAGTCGCACAAGAACTGCGGCAAGGTCCAGGACCCGTACTCGCTGCGCTGCATGCCGCAGGTCCACGGCGCCAGCCGCGACGTCCTCGCGTTCGCGCGCACGGTGCTCGAGCGCGAGGCGGCATCATCGACCGACAACCCGCTGGTGTTCGTCGATAGCGGCGAGATGATCAGCGGCGGCAACTTCCACGGCCAGCCGGTCGCGATCGCGCTCGACGCCGCCGCGATCGCGGTCGCCGAGCTCGCCAACATCAGCGAGCGCCGGATCGAGCAGCTGGTCAACCCGCACCTGTCGAGCGGCCTGCCGCCGTTCCTCGCGCCCGACTCCGGCCTCAACTCCGGCTTCATGATCGCCCAGGTCTCGGCCGCCGCGCTGGTGTCCGAGAACAAGGTGCTCGCACACCCCGCGTCGGTCGATTCGATCCCGTCGTCGGCCGGGCGCGAGGATCACGTCTCGATGGGCGCGACCGCGGCGCTCAAGCTCGCGACGATCCACGACCACGTGCGCATGGTGCTCGCGATCGAGCTGCTGTGCGCGGCCCAGGGCGTCGACCTGCGCCGCCCGCTCACCACGACGCGGCCGCTCGAGGCGATCCACGCGGTGATCCGCGCGCGCGTGCCCGCGATGCACACCGACCGCCCGATCGCGCCCGACATCGTCGCCGTGCGCGCGCTGATCGACGACGGCTCGCTGCTCGCCGCGGCGCGCGGCGCCGGCGTCAACCCGTCCTGAGCGTCGCAGCGAGTCGCAGCGCTCCCAGCGGAGAACTCCAGCGGCGGTGCACTCGACGGTGCACGCGAGCTGCCGCTTGGACGCGCGCGCGGATGTGCCACGCTTTCGCCATGCGCGCGCTCAGCGTCCGGCAGCCGTGGGCAGAGCTCATCCTCCGGGGCAGCAAGACGATCGAGTGCAGGACGCGACCGACCTTCGTGCGCGAGCGGATCTGGATCTACGCCGCCGAGGGCCGCGCCAAGCGCGACACGCTCTCGACGATCACCATCCCCGATCAGGCGGCGCTGCCGCGCGGCGTCCTGGTCGGCAGCGTCGAACTCGTCGCGTGCCGGCGGTTGCGCCCGTCCGACGCCGCCGCGGCCTGCATGCCGATCGACTTCGAGGGCTACGCCTGGCTGGTCGTCCACCCCGAGCGACTCGCAGACCCGGTGCATCCGACCGGGCGGCCGCAGCCCGAGTTCTTCATCCCGTTCGCCGGCTCGCCGTGGGCGCATCTGATGTGACGGCGAACGCCACGACCAACGACTAGCGATGCGGGCCGTCCTTCTTGCGCGCGGTCGGTGCGCGCCCCGCGCGATGGAGCGCATCGCGCAGCACGTACTCGATCTGCGCATTGAGGCTGCGCAGATCATCCGCCGCCCACTTCTGCAGCGCCTCGAGCACGGCGGGATCCGCGCGGAGCAAGAACGGCTTGCGCTCGGCCATGGCGGTTGCGGCTAGTACAGCGTACCGGCGTTGACCACCGGCTGCGTGCCACGCTCGCCGCACAGGACGACGAGCAGGTTCGAGACCATGGCGGCCTTGCGCTCGTGATCGAGCTCGACGATGCCGCGCTTCGTGAGCTGCTCGAGCGCCATCTCGACCATCGACACCGCACCCTCGACGATCCGCGTCCGCGCGGCGATGATCGCACCCGCCTGCTGGCGCTGCAGCATCGCCTGCGCGATCTCGGGCGCGTACGCCAGGTGCGCGATGCGCGCGTCGATGACCTCCACGCCGGCGGGCCGGATGCGCTCGTTGACCTCCTTGCGCAGCTGGGTCGCCACCGCCTCGGACTGGCCGCGCAGCGACATCACCGCGTCGTCGTGCGAATCGTACGGGTGGTGCATCGCGAGGTTACGCACGGCGGCCTCCGACTGCACCTGCACGAAGCTCGTCACGTCCTCGACGTCGAACGCCGCCTGCGCCGTGTCGATCACGCGCCAGACGATGACCGCCCCGATCTCGATCGGGTTGCCGTCGACGTCGTTGACCTTGATCGTCGCGGTCTCGAAGTTGCGCGCGCGCAGCGACAGCTCGCGCTTGACCGTGAACGGGTTGGCCCAGCGCAGCCCCTGGGTCTTGACCGTG
>DATIPJ010000012.1:0-1627 GCA_035472155.1 Kofleriaceae bacterium | reverse complement strand
GCCGTCGCTATAGGTCGTGTGGCAATGAAACGCCGTCGTGATGTCGTCGAGCGTGATCAGATCGGTGAAGCGATCGCCGGCGAGCGCGGCGGTGACCTCGTCGGTACCATCCCGCAGCTCGGGTGGGATCCATGGCATGCCGAGCGCGCCGTACACGTGCGGCTCGTCGGCGGCTTCGAGGATCTCGAGGTGCATGCCGCGGCGATGGGCGCGCTCGCGGAGGAGCGCCACGTGCTCCGTCGAGCCCGTCGCGACGACTTGCGCCCAGCCGAGCTTGGCGCGCGGCGCGATGTGGACCTCTGCGCGCAGCCCGCCGGCGAGATAACCGATCGCCGGCCCGTGCCCGTCGCCGCGGTCGGTCGACGTGACCAGCGCGAACGCGGCGAGCCGATCGATCACCGCGTCGCGATGATCCGACGCCACGGCGTACGCGAGGTGATCGATGACCTCGCACGAGCGTCGCACGGGGCCGCAGACCTCGACGGCTTGCACCGCGGGGTCGCCGCGCAGGTGAAACGCGAGCGAGGCCGCGTGGCTCTCGGCGTCGAGCAGCAGCATGCGCGCGCCCTGCAGCCGGCGATCCTCGATCGACATCAGAATACGCTGCTCGGTGATCTTGCCAAACCCGGGGAGCTCGCGCAAAGCGCCGGCGCGGCACATCGCGGCGACCGCCTCGAGGTTGGCGGGCGCGTGCGCCTGGAAGATCTTGCGCGCCTTGAGGACCCCCACCTTGGGCAGCTGCGCCAGCTCGATCACGATCGGCGGCCACTTGGCGCGCAGCCGCTCCAGCACGGGCACCTCCCCGCGGCGCGCAAGCTCGGCGACCACACGCGCGATCGACGCGCCCACGCCGGGCAGCTCCTCGAGCCGGCCCTCCTCGATCAGCCGGTGCAGCCCGTTCGCGGCCTCGACGGCCTTGGCAGCGCGGTCGTAGGCGAACGCGCGGTGGCGATCGTCCTCGAGCTCATAATAGACGGCAAGCTCCCGCAGCAGCGCCGCGATGGTTGCCGGTTCCATCTTCACGGTGTAGCGCTGCTAGGTACCCGGCGTCGAGGGCACAGGGCCACTCGCTCCGCGCGAGGCAAAGGGGATCGCGTCGATCGACGCGGTCCGCGGGGTTACTGATGGCGCTCTGGGCACTCGCGGTGTCGGGGTCCACGACACCTCGGTGTGCGACGTCGAGCTCGGGGGCGGCGCGATCGATGCTCGCGGGATCTGTGTCGGTGCGGGCGTGATCGGGGCGCCGGATGCCGGCGGCGGGGACGTCACCGACGGCGGGCTGGGCGGGGTCGATGGCGTGGGCGCGACCGGCTGACCGGGCGCCGGCGGCGTCGATGGGGCAGTCGGTGCGGGCGCGACCGGCTGACCGGGTGCCGGCGGCGCGGATGGTGCCGGCGGCGCCGAGCCCGGCGGTGGGAGCGTGACCGGCGCGCGGGTGACCGGCTGCTGCGAAGCGGGCGGGTTGACCGGCGCCGTCGTACCTGCCGGCGGATTGCTCGTCGTCGAGCTGGTCGAATTCGCCGGCGCGGGCGCCACCGGGCCGGTCGTCCCGGGAACCACCACGGTGCCGGGCTGCGACGGCTGCGCCGGTTGCGCCTGTGGCGCGGCGGGCGTCGTCGTCGGTGCC
>DATIPJ010000011.1:0-3858 GCA_035472155.1 Kofleriaceae bacterium | reverse complement strand
CAGCGCGACCTCGCCGGACTCGCCCGGCATCGCCTCGCGCAGCGTCCCGTCGGGCCGGCGCACGAGGACCTCGACGATCAGGTTCTCCATCGAGGTGTGCATGCCGTCGTGGTGCTCGCACTCGGCGCCGATCAGCATGACCTCGCGGCAGCCGTAGGTCTCGAACGCGGGGCCGAACGCGGCGCGGATCTGCTTGCGGTCGTACGGCCACAGGCGCTCGGCGCCCACGATGACCGGGATGTCGCGCCAGCGGCGCAGGCCGTTCTCGTTGACGAACCGGGCGAGCGCAGCCGCGCCGGCAGCGTACGCGACGATCACTTCGGGCTCGAACTCCTCGATCTCGCGGACCGCGCGCGCCAGCGCGGCCTCGCTGCGCACGATGCAGTCGACGTAGTGGTCGCGCTTGAGCATGCGGTCGAGGACCATCTTGCCGCGGTGGATCAGGCTGTCCGGCGGCGGCGGCTCGCCCCAGTAATGCAGGGCGCGCATGCCGACGCGGTAATTGGCCCAGCCGTAGCCGCGCCAGCGCGTGGCATCGCGCCAGTGCCGCGACTCGGCGTTGTACTTGACCACGACCGGAATGCCGGTGGTCCCGCTGGTCGACTTCTTGACGGCCGCGTACGGCGGCGCGGTCGAGGTTCGCTCGTCGAGCGTATTGTTGGCCAGCTCGCGGTCGAGCAGCGGCAGGTGGCGCAGGTCGGCGACGGTCTGGAAGTCGTCCGGCCGCATGCTGAAGTCATCGAGCAGCGTGCGGTAGTACGCGGTGTGCGCATACGCATGGCTGATCAGCCGCCGCAGCAGGCCCGCCTGCAGGTCGCGCAGCGCGTCCGGCGACCAGGTCTCGGTGCTCTGCAGGTAGCGAAGCAGCGAGACGGTCGGGCGCCCACGCGCAGCTTCGAACGCGGGAAACAGCGCCTTCTCGAGAATGGGTCGGTAGAGGTCCATTTGGTGCCGTTCGCGCTAACATGCACCTCGCGTGCTAGGCCGATTGCGCAAGAAGAACCTCCATTACTGGATTCGCGACTATGCGAGGCACCTCGTTCGCCGTGCGCGGGCGACACAACCGCGCCATTCGCGACACATCCTGTTCGCACTATGCGACCACTACGAGCCGCTGTGGGGCAAGGCCCCCGACGACGTCGGGAAGCGTCGCGTCGACGTGTGGGCCGAGCGATATCCGGCGCTCGGTGAGTTCCGAGATAGCGACGGGCGGCCGCCGCGCCACGGCTGGTTCTTCCCCGGTGAAGAATACCGCCCGCACTTCCTCGACCAGCTCGCACAGCTCGCGCGCGCGGGCTTCGGTGAGGTCGAGTTTCACCTTCACCACGACGGTGACACGCGCCACACGCTCGCGCCGCGCATCACCGAGCACCTGCGCACATTCGCCGAGCACGGCCACATCTCGCGCGACGCGAGCGGCTTTCGCTGGGCGTTCATCCACGGCAACTGGAGCCTGGCCAACGGTCGCCCCGACGGCCGGTGGTGCGGCGTCGACGACGAGCTCGTCATGCTGCACGACCTCGGCTGCTACGTCGACCTGACGTTTCCGTCGGCGCCCGACCCGTGTCAGCCCGACAAGGTCAACCAGATCTACTGGCCGACCGGCGACCTCTCGCAGCGGCGCTCGTACGAGCACGGCGAGCGCGCGCGGGTCGGCGCGCATCATGAGGATCGCGTCCTGATGATCACCGGGCCGCTCTCGCTCGCGCGCAAGTCGCTCGGCGTGCGGATCGAGAACGGCGCGATCACCGGTGACGATCCGCCGTCGCGCGCGCGCGTCGAGACCTGGATCGATCAGGGCATCCACATCGAGGGCCGCCCCGAGTGGGTGTTCGTCAAGGTCCACACCCACGGCGCGATCGAGAAGACCGCGGCGTCGCTGCTCGGCGACGGTGGACGCGCGCTACACACCGCGCTGCGTGAGGTGACCGGCAACGGCACCTCCCTGCACTACGTCACTGCGCGTGAGATGTTCAATGTGGCGCGCGCCGCAATGGACGGTAAGAGCGGGAATCCCAATGCCTATTTCGATTACGTGATTCCGGCCCCACCGGTCGTCGGTTAACACCGGGGTAGCAAACCCCAGAATTCTCGGATGCGGCATTGGCGCACGCGCTCCGTCGGTGCACCATCGTCTCGAGTCGATCGCGGGGGCGAGCGGTGCATTGCGGTAGGTGAGCTGCGATCGAGTGACCGACGTAGTGAGTACGTTCTGGGGGTCCCCATGCGGGTCATGGCAGGTGTACGAAGTCGTGCAGCGGAAGTAACGCAGCGTCTGTCTCGCAAGCCGGCGGCGACACCGGTGCGCGAGATCCTCGGCGGGCGTTATGAGCTGACATCACTGCTCGGTCGCGGCGGGATGGCGGAGGTGTATTTCGGCTTCGATCGCGAGCTCGAGCGCGCGGTCGCGGTCAAGCGCACGCGGCGCGACATGCCCGGAGACGTGGTGATCTCCGATCGGCTGCGCCGCGAGGCGATCGCGCTCGCCTCGATCGATTCGCCGCACGTCGTCGCGATCCACGACGTCGGGTTCGCGCAGGGCGGCGTGTACCTGGTGATGCAGCTCCTGTCGGGGCGCACGCTCGAGAGCGAGCTCGACGATCGCGGTGCGATCGCGCCGGCGCGGGCGTGCAGGATCGCGCGCGACGTGCTCGCCGGACTATCGGCGATCCACGCCAACGGCCTGATACATCGCGATCTCAAGGCCTCGAACGTCTTGCTCGATCGCGATGACCGCGCCGTGCTGCTCGACCTGGGCGCTGCGCTCCACCGGCGCCGCAAATCGCTGACCGTGCCCGGCACCGTGCTCGGCACGCCGGAGTGCATGGCGCCCGAGCAGCTCGAGCAGCGTCCGCTCGACGGACGCGTCGACCTGTTCCAGCTCGGCCTGATCCTGATCCACATGGTGACCGGGGTCCGGGTCGACTGCGCAGTCGATCCGACGCAGCTCGCGATCCCGCCCGCGTTGCGCGAGGTGATCACGCGCGCGCTGGCGCCGGCCGAGACGCGCTACGCCTCGGTCGCCGAGATGCAATCGGCGCTCGCGACTGCACTCGCGGGCTGCACGCTCACGCAGCGCGAAGCGCTCGAACCCCTGGAGCCCGTCGTCTCACGCAAGAAGACCAAGCGCTGGCCGCCGCACTGAGCTTCCGCGCTGTGGGCGCCGAACCGACCAGGGCCGCGCCCTTGTGTAACCGCTGACACGCCGCCATCTTGCGGCAAACTTTGGCGCTCCGTGGACGCGCTTTCTTGTCGGGGTTCCGCCCGGGTACGTGAGGCGGCTCATCGTCGGAAAACGCCCGAGCGCAGGCGGCGCGGGCGGCCACGATCGGCAGGTCTGTGTCGGGTCAGGCTTAAATTGTGGGAATCCCTAGGGCATAATAAGCTCCGTGACGATTCCGGCGGGCACATTAGTGCCGCGCGATGCTCGAGATTTTGGCGACTATCAGCTCATCGCGAAGCTCGCGACTGGTGGGATGGCCGAGATCTTTCTGGCGCGCCCGACCGGATCCCACGAACGCGATGTGATGGTGCTCAAGCGCATTCTTCCGCACCTGGCGGAAGACGAGCACTTCGTGACGATGTTTCGCGACGAGGCCGAGCTCGCGAGCCAGCTGATCCACAAGAACGTGTGCCGCGTGCAGGCGTTCGGTGAGTTCGGCGGCACGTGGTTCATCTCGATGGAGTACCTCCACGGGGTCCCACTGTCGCGGATGATGACGCGGCTGTCGAAGGCCGGAAAGATGCTCGATTTCCGCGTCGTCGCCGGCATCATCGTGCAGGCCTGCGAAGGACTGCACGCGGCGCACGAGGTGCGCGGCCCCGACGGTCAGCTCATGAACGTCGTCCATCGCGACG
>DATIPJ010000010.1:0-6816 GCA_035472155.1 Kofleriaceae bacterium | reverse complement strand
TAGAGCTGGCAATACTCGAGCAGCCGCGTCGTGCCGGCGATGTTCCACGAATAGATCTCCGCCGCGCGCGCCCGCGGGTCGTGCATCACGCCGAGGTGGACCATCGCGTCGACGTCGCCGGCGCGGAACACATCGCGCGCCTTCTTGCTGCGCAGGTCGACCTGATGGTGCTCGATGTCCTTGGGGCGGCCCGGCATCGGGCGGCGATCGAGCCCGACGATCTGCCAGTCGAGATCGTGGTGCAGCCGGCGCGCGACGATGCGGCCGAGCCGACCGGAGATGCCGGTGACGACGACCTTGCGCGGCCGGGGCGCTGCGGCGGCGGCGCCGGCGGCGCGCTCGTCACCAGAAGACATGTTCGCGCTCGCGGAGGCCGACGTGGATCATCGACTGGATCCGGCTCTTGACGATCCGCGCCTTCTCGTCGAGGACCTCGTCGTCGTCATCGGGATCGCCGGTCATCGTCATCGGCTCGCCGAAGTAGAGCCGGTACTTGACCGGCAGCGGCACGAACGGCACGAACGGCGGGTAGGGCACCACGGGGAACGACGGCGCGCCGAGCAGGCGCGCGATCGGCTTGACGTTGATCGCGGGCGCCTGCTCCTCGGCGCCGATCACCGCGATCGGGACGATCGGCGCGCGCATCTCGAGCGCGAGGCGCATGAAGCCGGTCCCGAACTCGGCGAGCTGGTAGCGCTTGGAGAACGGCTTGGAGATGCCGCGCGCGCCCTCGGGGAACACGAGGACGGCTTCCTCGGCGGCGAGCAGGCGGCGGCAGTTGTCGGGCGTGCCGGTGATCTGGCCCCAGCGCGCGAGCAGGTACGACGCGAACGGCACGGTGGGCACGAAGTATTCGACCATCGAGCGCACCAGGCGCGGCTGCGGCGGCTCGAGGAAGCACGACGCGCCGATGACGAGCCCGTCGAACGGCAGCTGGCCCGAGTGGTTGGCGACGAACAGCACGCGCCCGGTGGCCGGGATGTGCTCGATGCCGAACGCGCTCGCGCGGAAGTAGCTGCGATACAGCCAGCGCGCGACCCGCGCCGCGCCGCGGAACGAATCGCGCGACAGTCCGAACTCGTCGTAGCCGAACTCGTTGCCGCGGACGACCAGGGCCTCGGTGCGCCCGGCGATATCGTCGTCGGGGACCGCGCCGCGAAACTGGCGCAAGCGATCGAGCAGGCCCACGCCGGCGAGTATGCACAGCTGCCATGCGATATGCTCGGGCCGTGAACGAAAGCTTCGTCGACCTCAGTTATCGCGGACTTTCGCTCGGCCGGCGGATCAAGCTCACCCAGGTGCGCCCGAGCAGCGGCTACGTCGAGCTGCCGAGCCCGATGCCGGTCGGCACGCAGATCGCGCTCGTCACCGACGACGGCGTCGCGTTCGACGCCACGGTCGCGTGGATCCACGAGCAGATCGCCGGCGCCGATCGGCCACCGGGCATGGTCGTGATCCCCGAACTCGGCAGTGAGGCCGCCGCTGTGTGGTGGAAGGCGCGCGTGGCGCTGCCCGAGGATGATACGCCGCGACCGCGGCCGCGCAGCCGACCGGTCACCGTGCGTCCGCGCACGCACACCAAGCCGACGCCGCCGACATCCCCGGTCGTCGACATGAGCGCCATCAAGGCCGACCTCGAGGCGCGCGTGACCGCCGCAGCGCGGGTCGAGGCGCCATCGCCGGCGCCGACCGAGCCGGTCAGCGAGCCCGACGATCCAGCCATGGGCCCGCCGCGGACCGCCGGCATCTCGAGCGAGCACGCCGTGCAGCGCCCCGACGAGGACGACGAGCCCGAGATGACGGTGTCGACCGACGACGACGCGATGCCCGAGCCACCGCCGGTGCTGCGCCGCACCGGCGAGCACGCGGTGGTCGACGACGGCAAGCCGACCGTCATCATGCAGTCGGTCGATCCCGAGGCGCTCGGGCTCGACTTCCCCGTCGGCGAGGTGACCGATCCGGGCCGGCCTCCGCGCGCCGGCAGCCCGATTCCGGGCGAGCCAACCGGCGAGTCGATGGACGACGGGCCGACCGACCCGGGAAACGGTGTCGGCCGGGATCGCCGATGAGCGGACCGAGCGAAGCGAACGCTCGGAAGGCGATGACCGCGATCATCCCGCCGCGCGTGGCGCGAGGTCAGACGGTCGGCATCGTCGCGCCCGCGGGGCCGGTCAAGCTCGAGCGGCTGCGTCGCGGGCTCGCGGTGCTGGGCGATGCGTTCGAGCTGCGCGTCGCCCCGAGCGTGACCGGGCCGCGCGCGCCGTCGACGCCGAGCTATCTGGCCGCGTCCGACGAGGTGCGCGCGGTCGAGCTGATGGCGATGCTGGAAGACCCGGACGTGCGCGCCGTGATCCTGGCGCGCGGCGGCTACGGCATCATGCGGATCCTCTCGCAGCTCGATCCCGAGGTGCTGCGCCGCGACCCCAAGCCGATCGTCGGCTTCTCCGATGCCACGGCGCTGCTGGTGTGGGCCCACACGGCCGGCGTGCGCGGGATCCACGGGCCCGTGATCACCACGCTCGCGGATCTGCCACCGGACGACCTCGCGCAGCTGATCGCGCTGCTCACCTCGTCCGAGCCGCCGGGCGTGCGGCCGTGGCCCCTGCGCGCGCATGGCCGCGGCTGCCACCGGGGTCCGCTCGTGCCCGCGAACCTCTCGCTCGCAGCGGCACTCATCGGTACGCCCTGGCCGGTCCCGTTCGCCGGCGCGATCGCCGTGCTCGAGGAGGTCGGCGAGAAGCCCTACCGGATCGATCGCTACCTGACGCAGCTTGCGCTGGCGGGCGCGCTCGGCTCGACCGCGGCGGTGGTGGTCGGCGACCTCACGCGCTGCACCGATCCCAGGCCGCCCACCGGCGAGCCCGATCCCGCGGACGCGGCGCTGACCGTGATCCTCGACCACCTGCGCGCCGCCGGTACGCCGGCGGCGGTCGGCGCGCCGCTGGGCCACGAGAACCACAATGAAGCGGTGCCGTTCGGCGCCGCATGCGAGCTCGACCTCGATCGCGGCGCGATGGCGATCACCGAAGCCGCGGTCAGCTAGCGCCGGTCAGTGAAACACCGGGTCGTCGTCGGTGCTGATGTCGATCGTGCCGAACCGCTCCTCGTAGCGCTCGAGGTTCTTGTGCAGCGCCTGCAGCAGCCGCTTGGTGTGGCGCGGCGACGAGATCACGCGCGAGCGGACCTTCGCGCGCCCGTTGCTCGGCTGGATGAACGCGAAGTCGAGCACGAACTCGTTCTCCGTGTGATTGAGCAGCACGAGGTTCGAGTACACCCCTTGCGCAACGTCTTCATCGATCTGGACCTGGAGCTTGGGTGTGGTGGGCTCGTCCGACATGGAATGCACCCTATCGCACACCCTCGTGCAGCTTGCCGGCGCCAGCGGTGGAAATCTTCCCTGGCGATGATTGAACGATGCTTCGCTGTGTGATGCGTGCGCTGGCTCGCCATGAAAGCTGGGGTCGCAGCAGCACCCAGTGGACGCGGGTGGTTACTCGACTGGACAGCCTGCGGGCCGCCACCGACAGAATTGCATTGCCAGAACGGCACGCGCCTGCGTCGCAGTTGTCGTAACCGCCCGTTTCCCGGTCGAGGCGATCGCGCCCTGGTGCGCGCCCATGCTGGCCCGGAACCTGCTCAGCATTCGAAGCAAGCAAGCACGAACCGCAAGCAACTCTCCTGGCGCACTGCTCGTCTCTTCACCTCTCTGCGCATGTCGGTTCGGGCAACAACAAAAGGTTCACACGCGCGACACAGCTGTCCAAAGTTTCGACTCGATAGATGATCTGCGGTTCCCCTCCCCCTCATCCCGTAGATCTCCCCCACTATCTGAGGCAACAAGTAGCTCTGTGATTCTGCGCCCGGCCCTCCTTGGTCTTTCCCAGGAGGGCCTTTATTTTTTCGGCATGCGCGCGCTGGCGCTCGACGTAGGCCAAAAAACCATCGGGCTGGCCCTGACGGATGAGGCACTGATTGCCGCGCATCCGCTCACCGTGCTCCAGCGAGTCGGCAATTTTGGCGATGCGGCCGCGATCGTCGCGCTGGTGGCAAAGCACCAGGTCACCGACATTGTGGTGGGGATGCCCTACGAGCTCTCGGGAAAGCTGGGACACCGCGCCCGCAGGGTCCAGGGTTTCATGGCGGTCCTCCGGGCGGCGCTCCCGCCCGAGGTCCAGCTCCACGAGCAGGACGAACGGTTCACCACCGCGCAGGCCGAGCGCATCCTGATCGAAGGCGACGTGTCGCGCGCGCGGCGACGCAGCGTCATCGACCAGCAGGCGGCGGCGCTCATTCTACAGGGCTGGCTCGACGCGCAACGCGCGCGCGGTTAGGGTGAACCGTGGCTTCGCGCTCGTTCAGAACCGCGCTCATCATCGTGCTCGGCTCGCTGCTGGCCGTCGTGCTCGTGGCGGGCTGGATGATCAACCGGGCGCTGGCGTACCCCGGGGCCGCACACAGCGGGGCGGGCAAGGACGTCGAGCTCGAGATCAAGAACGGCATGAGCTTCCCGACCGTGGCTGCGATGCTCTCGGAGAGAGGCCTGATCGACAAGCCGACCTGGTTCCGGCTCTACGCGATGTGGGATGGCGACACGACCAACATCAAGAGCGGCAAGTACGTCATCAAGGACAACCTGGCACCCAAGCAGGTGCTCGCGATCCTGGTCGCCGGCATCAAGGAGGTCGCCACCAAGGTCACGCTGCCCGAGGGCAAGAACATGCTCGAGTTCTTCGAGCTGCTCCAGACCGCCAAGGTCGCCAAGGTGGCCGAGCTCGAGCCGCTCGCGCGCGACAAGGACTTCCTCGGCAAGCACGGCATCACGGGCGATACCGTCGAGGGCTACCTGTTCCCCGACACGTACGAGTTCCGGGTCAACGAGAAGCCCGCCGTCGTGCTGCAGCGGCTTATCACGCGCCACCAGGAGGTGTGGAACGAGCTGCTCGCCAAGCACCAGAAGGACGCCGCCAAGCTCAAGGAGAAGCTGGGCTGGGGCAACCGTGAGCTGTTGATCATGGCGTCGATCGTCGAGAAGGAGGCGGTCGACCCCGGCGAGCGGCCGCGGATCGCCCAGGTGTTCATCAATCGCCTCACGCTGCCGAGCTTTCAGCCCAAGCGGCTCGAGACCGATCCGACGATCCGCTACGGCTGCATCGTGCCGGTGCAGAAGTCGCCGCCGTGCCAGCAATGGGACAAGCGCGACCGCCTCCACCGCGCGCAGCTCGACGACAAGGCCAACCCGTACAACACCTATCAGCACGAGGGCCTGCCGCCGGGGCCGATCGCGAACCCGGGCAAGGCGTCGATCGAGGCGACGCTGTCGCCCGACGGCACCGACTACCTGTACTTCGTGGCCAAGGACGCGCGCAACCACGCATTCGCGCGCTCGCTCGACGAGCATCGCCGCAACGTCGACAAGTACATGAAGGGCAGCTAGGGCGGCGGCGTCGGATCCGTCCGGACGTGACCTGGTTCTCGATCGCCACGCTCCGCGTCGAGCCCTCGTTGTACGTGAGCGGAATCTTACCGGTCGCCGTCGTGACGGTGACGGTGCCGGTCGAGACCGCTTCGCTCCCGCGGCGCACGCGGAGGGTGAGCTCGGCGGTGCAGTCGCTGCTTGCCGCCGCGTGGATCTGCTTCGACGAGACCTCGACCTTCGCCTCGAGGTCGAGAACGGTCCGCATGAAGCAGCCCCCGAGCCGCATTTTCTCGTCGGTACGGCGCGCGTCAAGGGCGAGTTGCGTGCACCCCGGTGAGCCTGCCGTACGCGTACTGGCTGCGTCGGGACAGACGCACGAGGGGGCGTATGGTACGGTCGATCCCATGAGTCTCGTGGGCCAGATTGCGGAGCTCCAGAACCTCAAGACGTACAAGGAGCTATCCTGGGAGGGCAGCTTCGAGGAGTACCTCGAGCTGGTGCGGAAGAACCCGCAGATCACGCGCAACGCGTATCAGCGGCTCTACGACATGGTGCTCTCCCACGGCGTCGAGGAGTACATCGACAACAAGAAGAAGCTCGTCCGCTACAAGTTCTTTCGCGACGACACGCACGGCGGTCGCGACGCGGTATTCGGGCTCGACGTCGCGCTGATGCGCCTGATGAACGTGCTCAAGAGCGCGGCGCAGGGCTACGGCACCGAGCGGCGCATCATCCTCCTGCACGGGCCGGTCGGCTCGGCGAAGTCGACGATCGCGCGCCAGCTCAAGAAGGGCCTCGAGGACTACTCGCGGACTCCCGACGGCGCGCTCTACACCTATACGTGGACGCTGCCGGGCGCGCTGTCCGAGCTCGCGGGCGGCTCGGAGTCGTTCCCGTCGCCGATGCACGACGAGCCGCTGCGCCTGATCCCGCGCGACTGGCGCGAGCAGACGATGCAGCGCCTGCGCATGGGCAGCGACGACTTCAAGGTCAAGATCGAGGGCGATGTGAACCCGGCGTGCCGGCTCATCTTCAAGGAGCTGATGCGGCATTACGAGGGTCACTTCGACAAGGTGATGAGCCACATCCGGGTCAAGCGCCTGGTGCTCAGCGAGCAGGACCGCGTCGGCATGGGCACGTTCCAGCCCAAGGACGAGAAGAACCAGGACTCGACCGAGCTGACCGGCAACATCAATTACCGCAAGATCGCCACGTTCGGCTCCGACTCCGATCCGCGGGCGTTCAACTTCGACGGCGAGTTCAACATCGCCAACCGCGGAATCCTCGAGTTCGTCGAGATCCTGAAGCTCGACGTCGCGTTCCTCTACGACCTGCTCGGCGCGAGCCAGGAACACCTGATCAAGCCCAAGAAGTTTGCCCAGACGTACATCGACGAGGTG
>DATIPJ010000009.1:0-7286 GCA_035472155.1 Kofleriaceae bacterium | reverse complement strand
TACAACGAGCACGGCACCCGCACCATGCCCGGCACAGCGTAACTTCCCGTTCCGGCGGCAAGCACGCATCCGCGGCGCCGCGGCGTGGCGGTGCGACCTCGGCTTCGTTCCGAGCGGCATCGCGGTTGCGCTAAGCTAACTGAGCCTGTCGAGATAGACAGGTTAGCAATACGGTCTGTAATCTTATTGCTACGGGACGTGGCGCAGTTTGGTTAGCGTGTCGGTCTGGGGGACCGAAGGCCGCGGGTTCGAATCCCGCCGTCCCGACTATAATTCGAACACTCGATCAAATGTCGGTACCCGCTGCTACGGTTCCAGCATGGCTCGACCTTTGAAATTGGAACGCGCGGAGCTCGCGGGCGAACGCGCCGGCCGTCGCGGGGCGCAGCCGCGGATCGCGCGCGAGGGAGCGGTGCAGGAGGTCATCGATGGGGGCGAGCTCGGCGCGCAACAGCGACGGTGGCGGCACCTCCTCGCCCGCGGTCTGGCGCTGCAGCACGCTGTCACCGTCGCCCCAGGGCGCCGCGAGGGTGAGCAGGGTGTACGTGGTCGCGGCGAGGCCGTAGACGTCGGACGGTGGGCCGGCCTCGAGGCCCTCGATCACCTCGGGCGCGACGTAGCCGGGCGTGCCCGCGGACTCGGCGAACTGGCCGAACCGGCGCGCGATGCCGACGTCGACCAGCACGCTGCGGCCACGGAATGGATCGCGGATGACGTTGGCCGGCTTGACGTCGCGATGGATGACGCCGCGCTCGTGCAGCGCATCGAGCGCCGAGGCGACCTGCTCGATCGCGGTGACCAGCTCGGGCAGTGGCATCTGCGTGCGCTCGAGGCGGTGGCGCTCGATCGCCTGCTGCAGGCCTTCGCCCTCGACGAGCTCCATCACGAAGTACGAGTCGCCGCCCGACTGGCCGAAGTTGTAGATCTGGACCAGGTTCGGGTGCTCGAGGCGCGCGAGCATCGCGGCCTCACCGCGCAGGTGCTCGACGAATGCGCGGTCCTCGGCGAGGTCGGGCCGCAGCATCTTGATCGCGACCGGGCGCTCGAGCGCGAGGTCCTCGGCGCGATACACCACGCCCATGCCGCCGCGACTGATCTCGTGGAGCAGCCGGTAGGTGCCGCCGAGCGTGGCGTGCACGTCCTCGGCCAGATCGATCAACTCCGCACTCCCTCTGGGTGCGATCAACTGGCTCGTGACCCGCGGCGTCGGCCCGGTCGGCGCGCGCGCGATCGGGCGATCGGCGTCGCGCGCCTGCTTGGCGGCCCGCGCGGCGCGGGCGAGCAGCATCGCGGCCTCCTCGGGGAGCGCGAGCGCGGCGAGCCCGATCGTCGCCGGGATCTGGAGCGCGGCGCCGCCCGGCAGCTCGAGCGGCCGCTCGGCGACCGCGGCGCGAAACCGCTCCGCCACGCGCTGCGCGCCGTCGATCGCGGTGCCCGGCAACAGCACGGCGAGCTTGTCGCCCGACCAGCGGCCGACGACATCCTCGGTCCGCAGGTTGGCGCGCAGCGCATCGGCGATCCGGCACAGCACGCGGTCGCCGGTGTCCAGGCCGTGGCGGGTGTTGATCCCGCCCAGGTCGACGACATCGACCACGGCCGCGGTGAGCGGCAGCTGGGTGCGCACCGACGCCGAGACGTGCATGGTCGCGAGCTGGGTCATCGCGGTGCGGTTCCAGATCCCGAGCTGCGGATCGAGCCCGGGGCCGTGCATGGCGCGGTCGAGCTCGTCGGCGGTGCGCTCCTGCACGGCGCGCCAGCCCAGCTCGTTCCCGAGCCGCGCGGCGATCGCCTGCAGCGCAGTGCGGTGCTCGCGCCCGAAGATACGCGCACCCGACGCCACCAGGCCGAGGAAGCCGTGGCTTCCGTGCGCGGCAACCAGGCTCGGAACCAGCGGCACGGCGATGTAGCTCTCGGTCCTCGCGGCGTGGAGCGGCGACGGGGCGACCAGCGTGGCCCCGGCCGCCGCGGCGACCCGGCACAGGTCCGAGGTCTGGTTCCAGCTCGGCGAGCCTCCACCGTCGAGAACCGAGCCGCCCGCGGTGCCGCCGGTCGCGTCGCCGCGCACCGTGATCACGCAGCGATCGACCCCGAAGCTGGCCGCGACCTCGGCGGCGGCGGCCTCGAGCGCCTCGTCGAGCGAGCCCGAGAGCACCGAGATCGCGACCAGGCGGTCGAGCGCGAGGGGGTGGGGCGCAGGGGTTGCGGACGGCGCAAGGGCTGCGAGCAGTGCGCCCAGCGCCGGCTCGACGACCAGGACGTCGGCGCCGGACGGCGGATCCTCGGCGGTGCTGCGGATGACGAGCACCAGCTTCGCGGCGCGCTCGGGCGCCTCGGCGAGCTGGCGCAGGATGTCATCCGGCCCGGGGTGCTCGGGCGCGCACGCCACGCGATCGACGATGATCGCCCGTGCAGTGTCCGCGGCGGGCAGCAGCTCGTCGGCGCCCTGCGCAACCGTCACCGCGACGCCGGCGCGCGTCGCCGCCGTCATGACCTCGCCACGCACGAGGGGATCGCGCGACAGCACCACGAATCCGGCATTCATGATCGCGAACCCAGATCCACGTCGTCGGCCCCCTCGTCAGCCGCGCCAGTGGCGCTCGACTGCGGCGCTGCGACTTCACCAGCATCGTCGCGGAGAATCAATGGGCTGGTCCTACGCGACCGCCACGCGCCCCCCGGGATCACCACCCACTCCCTCAGCGGTAAAACTGCTTACGGACCCGTCGGTTTCGGTTGAGTTCATGCAGCCTTTTGCGGCAGATATGATACGTGCCCGCGGTTCTAGCACCGCGCTAGAGTCGGTTACGCCAACGATGGGTGAAGCACGTTCGTTCCACAACGTCCTCGTCGTGGATGACGATGAGCGGATTCTGGGGTCTTGGAAGCGCGCGGCACGTGAGCGCAATGTCGTCACCGCGATCGACGCGGCGACGGCGCGCCAGCTGGCCAGCACCGAGAAACCGGACCTCGCAATCGTCGATCTGCGACTCGGGAATACGTCGGGTATCGATTTGATTCGCGAGCTCAAACGCGACTTACCCGACTTGATGGTAGTTCTGTGCAGCGGCTACCTGTCGGTAGCGGCTGCCGTTGCCGCGGTGCGTGCAGGTGCGGACATTGTCGTGTTCAAGCCGATCACGTTCCGAGAGATCCTGCAGCGCATCGAAGAGAGCGCCGAGGAACCGGATCTCGAGGACACGCCAACGCTTGCGCGCGCTGAGTGGGAGCACATCATGCGCGTGCTCGCCGACTGTAACGGCAACGTCTCGATGGCCGCGCGCAGGCTCGGCATTTATCGAAGCTCGCTGCAGCGCCGTCTTCGCAAGTACGCGCCGCGCTCGTAGCGCTGATGCGGGTGGTTGCCGGGGCTCCCGATAACCTCCTTTTGCGCACATGCAAAATCATTTTGTAATGAGACGCGGGCCGAACCTGTGCGAGGCTCCCCGTGGCGCTGGCATCGTCGGTGCGGATCGACCGTCAGCGCGGGCGTTGCGGCTGGCGTGGGAGGACGAATCGAAACCGGGCTCACCTCGTCGAGGAAGCAATGCATGGCGGCCAGCAGTAAAGGACGTTTCATAGTCCGCGCCGAGATTCGTTCGTCGAGCGGCAGCGTCATCTCGTACGGTCTCGACCTGACGCAGACCTCGGTCTTCGTCGTCACCGAGTGGCACGCATCGATCGGGACACCGGTCTCGGTGCGGCTGTCGTTCCCGCGCATCCTCGAGCCGATCGATCTGCCGGCGCGGATCAGCGACATCCGCATCGCCGGTGAGCCGGGCGAGCTCGGCGGCATCCGGCTGACGTTCGACGGCGGATCGATCGAGGTCGCCGGCAAGCTCCGGGCGCTGCTCGAGCGGGTCAACGCGCCGGTCGCGCGCGCGCCGGGCGACGACCGCCCGTGCCGCGTGCTGCTGGTCGACGATAGCCCGCTGGTGCGCGACATCTTCGCCTATGGCACCTCGCAGTTCTTCGACCGGCCCAGCCTGCTCGCGGTCGATCACGCCGAGGACGCGGCGCAAGCGTGGGCCAAGCTGGCGAGCTCGAGCTACGACCTGGTGATCGTCGACTACCTGTTGCCCGTCGAGGACGGCGCCTCGCTGATCGCGAAGCTGCGGCGCGACGCGCGGCTGGCGGCGACGCCGATCGTCGCGATCAGCGTGGGGGGGCGCGATGCGCGCGAGGCCACGCTGTCGGCCGGCGCCGATGTGTTCGTCGACAAGCCCCTGGTGATCCGCGATCTGTTCAACACGCTGCGCATCCTCGCCGAGCGCCGCGAGGAGGCGCGCCCGGCCGCCGCGCGCAAGTCGATCCTGGTGTTCGACGATAGCCCGTTCGCGCTCGCGCTGACCCGCGCGGCGCTCGAGGCGGCGGGTTTCGAGGTCGCGGTGGCCGGGGACCTGTCGTCGTTCGAGCGCCAGCGCATGAGCTTCGATCCCGACCTGATCCTCGTCGACGTCCAGATGCCCGAGGCATTCGGCGACGACGTCGCGTCGACGCTGCGCGGCTGGCACGGCGTGCAGGTCCCGATCGTCCTGGTCTCCAACCTGGACCAGAGCGAGCTCGAGCGCCGTGCCCAGCGTGCCCAGGTCTCCGGCTACATCTGCAAGGGTGCGGGGATGTCGGAGCTGGTGCGGCGATGCAGAGAGCTGCTCGAGGTCGCGACCTGAGGTGATGCTCTGATGGAGGACGATCTCGCCGCGCGGTTCCTGCCCCAGTTCGTGGCGCTCGCCCGCTCGCGCGTGGAGGTCGCGCTCGAGGCGGTGGCGCGGCGCGATCACGGAGCCACGCAGACGACGGTGCGCGAGCTGCATTCGCTCGCCGGCGAGGCCGGGCTGCTCGGGCTCCACCAGGTGATCCCGCTGGCGCGCGACGGCGAGCAGAAGGCCAAGCGCCTGCACAACAGCCACACCGAGGCCGATGCCGATGCGCTGGCCGACGCGCTGCGCGAGCTCGACCAGATCATCGACGACATCGCGCCCGCGACGCCCAGGAGCGGCGCCTGACGCAACCGCCGACGCTACTGCAGGATCTCGCGGACGCGCGCGACCAGCTCGTCGAGCCCGCGGGTCTTCGAGATGTAGCCGTCGATGCCAGCGTCGGCGGCAAGCTTCGCGAGCTCCCGGTCCTCGATGCTCGAGAACAGATAGATCGGCGTGGTCACTCCGCGCTGGCCGCGCAGCGTGAAGGCGACATCGTCGCCGTACAGCTCGGGCATGTGGACATCCATCAGGATCAGATCGAAGCCGTCGATGCCATGCTCGAGCAGCTCGTCGAACGCCGCGCGCACCGTGACGTCGAAGCCGGCGCGGGTGAGCGCCGCCGCGGTGGACACCCGGATGATCACGCTATCGTCGACGACGAGGATGCGCTTCGCGGTGCTCACCATAGGATCTCTTCGCACAGCGCGTTGAGCCGGTCGGGCAGGGCGTCGAGGCCGGCGAGCTTCGAGAGATACGCGTCGGCGCCCACCGCGCGCGCGACCACCGCGAGCTCGTCGTCCGGCGCGCTGGAGCACAGGACGATGGGGATGCGCGCGGTCGCGACCTCGCGGCGCAGCCACTGGCACAGCTCGGCGCCATTCATCTCGGGCATATAGAGGTCGGTCACGATCAGGTGCGGCTTCCAGCTTGCCAGCACGGTCTGAAACGCGCGCAGCGAGCTGACCGCTCGAACCTCGAATCCCACCTCGGTCAGCACGGACTCTGCATATGCGAGTGCAATCTCGCTATCGTCGATCAGCAACAGCCGCCGACTATCAACACGTACCTCCACGCGTTTGCGATGCTACCGCGAGTCCCCGGTCCGGATCCCGCCAGACCGAAGTTTTGCGACGGTATGGCAGTCGACTCTGCTCGGCACACTCGATCGTACACATGGTGTGGTATGGACCCGCTATGCCGAAGGGCGATCGAGATCACAAGAAACCGACCGGTTCTGCACATGGGCTCACTGAAAAGCTGCTGTCGGCGCTGAACCGCGCGGACGAGCTGGGCGGCGAGCTGCGCGACTACCTGCAGGACAAGGTGGCCACCGATCCGCGCTACGTGAACGCGCGCAAGACGATGGCGAAGTGGTTGGGCCGGAGCTACGAGTCGCGCGAGGAGGCTGCGCACCAGGCGCACGCCAAGGCCGAGAAGACGGCGGCGGTGGCGGCGGTCACGCCCCAGACCAAGGCCAAGGCCGGCCTGGGCGATCCGGCGATCAAGGCGCAGATCTACGGCAAGAAGAGCTGCCCGTGGACCGGGCGCGCGATCACGCTGCTCGAGCGCCACAAGGTCGACTTCGATTTCGTCGACCTCGAGGAGCCCGAGCACGAGGCCAAGCTCGCGCCGCTCGCCCTCGAGACCAAGCAGAACACCGTGCCCTACGTGTACCTGCGCGGGCGGTTCGTCGGCGGGTTCAACGCGCTGTCGGAGATCGACCGGCTCGGCCAGCTCGAGGTCGCGCTCATGTCCAAGGAAGAGCTGGCGGCGGCGCCGGCGCACGTGCGCGCGGTCGAGATCGTACCGCGGCCCAACACCGACGAGGTCGCGCCTGCCGATGTCGATCCCGCTCAGTAGTCGTCGTGATCGACGACGGTGAGCGTGCCGGCGCCAGCCGCGGCGATCGCCGGGCCGGCCTGCTCGGCGGTGGTCACCGCGACGGTCACGGCATCTTCGGGGTGCAGGTGGCGGCGGCACGCGGCGCGCACGTCCGCCGCGCCGAGAGCGCCGAGGGCCTCGGGTAGCCGCGCGGTGAACCCCGTCGGCAGGTTGAAGACCGCGTCGCGCACCGCGAGCTGCATGCGCTGGCGCGCGGTCGCGACGTGGAACGGCATCGCGCCGACCAGGTAGCTGCGCGCGAAGTCGACCTCGTCGTCGGTCGGGCCGTGCGCGGCGTAGTCGGCGAACAGCTCGAGCGTCAGGGCGACCGCGGAGCCCGCGATATCGATGCTGGCGGCCATCCAGATCTCGAACCAGTGCGGCAGGCGCGAGCGGCGGAGCGCGCAGCCCGCGCCGTAGCTCCAGCCGCGCTTGACCCGGATCTCCTGCATCAGGCGCGAGCTGAACATTCCGCCGAACACCGCCTCGGCGATCGCGAGCGCGGCGGTGTCGGGATCGCCGTAGCGCGTCGCCAGGTGGCCGATCCGCAGCTGGGCCTGGGTGCGGTCGGGCTTGTCGACCAGGATCATCCGGCGGCCGGGCGGCGGGCCGGCCGGCACGTCGAGCGCGACCTTGCGATCGCTGGTCCGCGGCAGGCGCTCGGTCAGCCGGGCGACCACGCGCGCGGCCGACGCCTCGTCGATG
>DATIPJ010000008.1:0-3241 GCA_035472155.1 Kofleriaceae bacterium | reverse complement strand
CGCGATCGGCACGGGGGTCGGCCTCGCGCTGTGCAAGCGCGCGGTCGAGAAGCTGGGCGGCCGGATCTGGATCGACCCGGATGCCGGCAGCGGGACGACGTTCCGGTTCACCGTGCCGCACCGCAAGGGCGATCAGGCGAGCCAGCCGCGCATCACGCCGAGCAAGTGACCGACGTCGACCGGCTTGGTCAGCGGGATGATCGGCAGATCGCGAAACCGCTCGACCCCGCGGATCCGCTGG
Organism: Kofleriaceae bacterium; assembly: GCA_035472155.1. Classification (GTDB taxonomy): domain Bacteria; phylum Myxococcota_A; class Polyangia; order Haliangiales; family Haliangiaceae; genus JABFXX01. The sequence continues at coordinate 3,000 of DATIPJ010000008.1, read as the reverse complement.
GTCGCCTCGTGGCCGTCGACGCCGGAGGTCATCGCGTCGACCAGCACGAAGTCGACGCCGGGGTGGCGGCCGAGCTCGTCGAGCGCCTCCTGGCCGTCGGCGGCGGTGATGACCTGGAGGTGCTTCCCGCGCAGCGCGCTCGATAGCTGGTAGAGGCTGCGCATGTCGTCGTCGACGATCATCACGGTCTTGCCGTCGAGGCTCCCCGCCTCGGCCGGCGGATCGCCCGCGCGCTCGGCGATCACCGACGAGGTGTCGTGGCCGCGCGCGCGGCCGTCGGCGATCGGCGGCGCCAGCGTCGTGCTCGACAGCGGGCGCGGCGGCGCGGCATCGTCCCCCGGCCCGCCGATCGGCAGGATCACGGTGAACGTCGAGCCGGCGCCGAGCGCGCTCTCGACGGTGAGATCGCCGCCGAGCCGGACCGCGAGCCCCTTGGCGATCGTCAGGCCGAGCCCGGTGCCGCCGAACTTGCGGCTGATCCCGACCTCGCCCTGCGCGAATGCCTCGAAGATCCACGCCTGCTGCTCGGGCGCGATCCCGATGCCGGTGTCCGCGACCGCGATGGTGATCGGGTCGGCGATCGCCGGCGCCTCCCCGCTCGCGGGGCGCGGCGCTCCGCGCGACACCCGCACGGTGACCCCGCCGCGCTCCGTGAACTTGAGCGCGTTCGCGATCATGTTCTTCACGATCTGCGCGAGCCGCACCCGATCGGTGTGCAGCGCCGCCGGCAGGCCGCCCGCGGTCACGACCTCGAACGCGAGGCCCTTCTGGATCGCGAGCGGCCGGAACATCCGGCGGATGTAGTCCAGGAGATCGGCGACCTTCATCGTCTCGTACTGCATCTCCTGCTTGCCGGCCTCGATCTTCGACAGATCGAGCACCTCGTTGATCAGCCCGAGCAGCTCCTCGCCCGAGCGGTTGATCAGCGTGGCGAACTCGATCTGCTTGGCCGTCATGGTGGCGTCGCGGTTCTCGGCGAGCACCGCCGACAGGATCATGATGCTGTTGAGCGGCGTGCGCAGCTCGTGCGACATGCTCGCGAGGAACTCCGACTTGTAGCGGCTCGCGCGCGCCAGCTCGGCGTTGCGATCCTCGAGCAGCTGTTGCGCGACCTCGACCTGGGTGCGGTACTCGCGCAGCCGCACGGCGGTCTGGTTGGCCTCGCGCGCGAGGTCGCCCAGCTCGTCGCGCGACATCACCTCGATCTCGTGCGCAGCGTCGCCGCGCGCCAGGCGCTCTACGCCGAGCGTCACGGCGCGCAGCGTGGTCACGGTCCGGCGGATCAGCCGCCATGACAGGACGCCGATCACGAGCAGGGCGCAGAGCGCCACCGCGATGTCGAGCCACAGCGCCTGCTGCTGCGACGAGCGCGCGCTGGCGAACGCGGCGCCGAGCCGGCCGCGGTCCGGCTTGGTCGCGAGATCGAGGTGATCGCTCAGGGTCTGGCGCGCGCGGGTCATCTCTTCGATCTTCGCGGTCAGCTCGCTGCCCGGCGTCCCCGCGATCAGCGCCGTGGCGACGCCCCGCGCATGGCCGTAGTAGACGCGGAGCTCGGCCTCGAGGGCGACCGGGTTCTCGCCGTTGCCGGCGATCACCGGCCAGCCCGCGCGCAGCCGGTGCACCAGCGTGTCGAACACCTCGTCGGCCTTGCTGAGGCCGCTGATCTCCGCCGCATCGGCGGCGTCCTGAAGCGCGCGCGGCAGGTCGTTGAACAGCGCCTTGAGATCGCGATCGAGCTCGACCAGCGGCACATAGAGCGTCTCGATGCCGGCGAGCTGCTGCCCGACGCTGCGGCCGAGCACCAGCGTGACCGCGGTGACGGCAACGAGCGCCGCGGCGGCGAGCGCCACCAGGATGCCGATGCGGTGGCGGAACTTGATGGGCGCGATCACGTCACTGCACCCCGATCACCTTCGCCTTGCCCGGATCGGCGTCGGCGGGCAGGTAGGCGATCGCGCCGGGGTTGGCGAGCACGTACGCGACCGCCGCGGCGGTCGATTCGGCCTCGGGCGGTGGCACGCCCTTGCCCGAGAAGATCTGCTGGTTCCAGTACACCTTGAGCTGCGCCGCGGTCTTCTTCAGGACCTCGTGCGCGAACCGCTCGCGCACCGCGAACCGCCTGGCCAGATCCAGCGGGCGGACCGGGCCCAGGCCGGGCCAGTCGGTGGCCTTGCGCAGGTAGACCTCGCGCAGGAACGCCCGGTCGATCGCGGGCACCCGATTCTCGGGATGCACGATGATCTTGTAGTCGTCGCTCGCCGCGTGCGACCCGGGCGCCAACGCGACGGCGAGGCCGAGCGCGACGGCGGCGGACAGCAAGCGATGGAATCGGCGGCGCAGCATGGAGTCAGATGGGCAATCAGAACGTGACGGTCGTCCGGGCCAGGAACAGGCCCCAGTACCGCTCGGGGTGCGGGTTGGACGGCGCGGGCAGCCCGGCGGTGCCGTCCATGAAGTGGGCTTCGAGCTTCCATAACCAGTGATCGTTGACGTCGAACCGCACGGTCGCGGCGAGATCGCGCTGGAACGCGTAGAACGGCTCCGCGAGCTGCGGATCATGGCCGCCGCGGTCGCCGGCGTCGACGTGATAGACCGAGTAGTAGGCGCCGGCCTCCAGCCACGCCGTCGCGCGACGCGTGGCCATCGCGTAGAACCGCTCGCCGTCCTCATCGATCGTCGGGAACGCTGCGGGCAGGGTCGTGCGCTGGTGCTTGAGCCACCGGCTGTACTCGGCCGCGAACAGCCAGTCGTCGCGGTTGTACTCCGCCGAGCCCACGATCAGCGTATCGGGGCGCTGCGAGACGATCACCTTGCCGTCGAAGTCGGCCGCCACCAACCCGGCGGCGACCGCAACCGCCCTGAGCTCGGGCGACAGGGTCAGGTGAAAGTCGATCGAGGCGCGCAGGTACGTGGCGCCGACCCGCAGGCCGTCGAGCGGTGTATGCCAGAACGCCTGCGCGCCGGTGACGTACTTCGACTGCGTGCGGTCGAGCGTGGCGC
>DATIPJ010000007.1:0-3262 GCA_035472155.1 Kofleriaceae bacterium | reverse complement strand
GCAGCGCGCCGAGCGTGGTCGTCCAGCGCACCGGATGCACGAGCTGGCCGGCGAGCAACTCCGGCAGCGCGGCGGGCGCGGCCGGGGCGCCGGTGCGGTTGCACACCAGCGTCGCGTGCGGCGTGCGCCCGGGGACGGCGGCGAGCGCCCCGCGCAGCTCGTCGACGGCGCCGGCCATCGCCGGCGAGTGCCACGCGCCCGCCACGGGCAGCCGGGTGGCGGGGACGGACGCCAGCACCGCGGCGAGCGCGGGCTCGCTGCCCGACACGACATGCTCGTCCGGCGCATTCTCGGCGGCGAGGGCGATCGCGCCGTGGGCGCGGCCGGCAGCGAGCGCACGGGCGAGCTCGGCCGCGCCGCCGCGGACTGCGACCATGCCGCCGGGGGCGAGTTGCGCCTGGCGCGCCATCAGCTGCCCCCGCACCGCGGCCGCGGCGATCGCATCAGCGGCGGCGACGTGGCCGCCCGCCGCCCATGCCGCGAGCTCGCCCAGCGAGTGACCGCAGACCAGCGCGGGCGCGACGCCGGCGTCCGCGAGCTCGGCGGCGACGCACAGGCACGCCGCGACCAGCGCAGGCTGGAGGATCGCCGGATCGGCAAGCTCGCGCCCGCCGCGCGCGAGCAGGCGAGCGACGTCGGCACCGGTGGCGCGCGAGGCCGCCGCGAGCAGCGGCTCGGCCGCCGGGCGCTCGAGCACGCAGCGCCCGACCCAGGGCGGATCGACGCCCTGGCCGGCGAACAGGAACGCGGTGGTCATAGCGACAGCCCTCCATCGACGACGAGCGACTGGCCGATCACGTAGCTGGCGGCCGGCGACGCGAGGAACAGCGCGCACGCCGCGACCTCGGAGGCCTGCCCGAGCCTGCCGAGCGGCACGCGCGCGAGCTGCTTGTCGACGATGCGGCGATCGAGCCGCGCCGCCATGCCCGCGGCGATCAGCCCGGGCACCACGGCGTTGACCCGGATGCCGCGCGGCGCGAGCTCGGCGGCGAGCGTGGTGGTCAGCGCCGCGATGCCGCCCTTGGACGCCGCGTAGCCGGCCTGGCCCGGACTGGCGCGCAGACCGGCGACCGAGCCGATGAAGACGATCGCGCCGCCGCCGGCGAGCATCGCGCGGACGGTCGCGCGCGCGACGCGGAGCGCGCCGCCGAGGTTGACCCGCAGTGGCTCGTCCCAGTCCTCCGGCGACGACAGCGCGAACAGGCTGTCGCGCACGAGCCCGGCCGCGTGCACGACGAGGTCGAGCCGTCCCGCGGAGCCCACGATGCGCGCGACCGCGGCCTCGCATGCGCCGGCGTCGGTGACGTCGAAGCCGAGCGGCGTGATCGAGCCATCGCCGGGCGGTGCACCGCGCGCGGTCTCGGCGGCGGCGTCCTCGCGGCGCACGAAGCCGGCGTAGACGCGCGCGCCTTCGCCGGCGAGCTGCTGCGCGATCGCGCGCCCGAGGCCGCGCGAGGCGCCGGTGACCAGCGCCGTCTGCCCGGCGAACCGGGTCACCATGTTCCGGGCGCCGCTCGGTTCGCTCATGGCCGCACCAGCGGCGGGAACGCCTCGCCGTCGCGCGTCGCGTAGCTGTGGCGCTGCGGGTCGACGAACAGGCTGCGGTTGGTGAGCGCGGGCGCCGATAGCGTGCACAGCGGCGCCGCGCCGGCGGGCGTGTGCGCGAAGAGCCCCGCGAGGCCGGCGTGCGCGATCGGCCGATCGAGCAGCGCCATGGCGAGCCAGCGCTCGACGATCGGCGACCACGCGGCGTGGAGTACCGCGCCGACCGTGCGATCGCCGGCGGTGATCGGCGCGTCATCGGTCAGCTCGGCCGGCGAGGCGGCGAGCACCACGCGCTGGCGCGCGGTCTTGCGCCGGGCTGCCAGCGCATCGCTGCCGGGGAACGCGCGGCCGTAGGTGACGCGCCACTGCAGCTGGAGCTCGATCGGCGTCAGCCCCGGGCGCACGTCGCGCCGCGGGTTCCAGAACCAGTTCTCGAGCGCGGCGACCTCGAGCGCGTCGCGCGAGATGTCGGCCAGGTCAAACGCGCGCCCGACCTCGGCGAGCCGGTCGCGCACGCGGGCGAGCCGGTCGCGCGGGATCCACAGGTCGTAGCCGTACTCGCCGGTCTTGCCGGCGCGAAAGCACGTCATCTCGAGCCCGGTGCGCTCGGCGCGCTCGTGAAAGAACCCGAGGTAGGGCAGGCCGATCACCTCGGGCGAGGTCAGCTCGGCCAATACCTCCCAGGCGTAGGGGCCGCCCAGGCAGAGGAACCCATGGCTCTGGCTGGTGTCCTCGATCGCCACGTCGAGGCCCGCGGCGTGCGCCGCGAGGGTATCGGCGACGGCGCGCCCGGTCATGCCCTCGGCGATGATCAGGTAATCGTCGTCGTCGCAGCCGATGTAGACATCGGCGATCGGCAGCGCGGCGTCGTCGAGGAGGAGCGTGTGGAGCAGCTGGCCCGAGCGCACGAACAGCTCGCGCGGCGAGACCCGATCGACGAGGTCGTGGGCGCCGGGGCCGCGCACGCGCACGCACGCCAGGTGGTCGCCGGCCGCGATGACGGCGCGGGTGCGCAGCGCGCGGACCTCGTCGGCGAGCGCGGCCGCGGGCGCCCGCATCGGCTCGCAGGCGAGCGCGGAGGCGGTCATGGCCGGCCTCCGCGCTCGGCGAGCACGAGGTCGGTCATCGTGTTGAGCGAGCGGAACACCTGGCGCAGCGCCACCGCGTCGTTGACCCGCACGCCGAGCTCGCTCTCGAGGCAGACCACGAGCTCGACGGCATCGAGCGAGTCGAGCCCGAAGCCCGAGCCGAACAGCGGCGCATCGGGATCGAGCTCGTCGACCTCGCGCGACAGATGCAGGCGTTCGACCAGCAGCGCGCGCAGGCGGTCGAGCAGCGCCTCGCGCGGCGCGACCTGGGCTTCGAGATCCGAGAGACTTGTCATGCAGAGACTCCTTCCTCGCGGGCGATGACCACGGCACACGTCGCGGATTCGTTGGGCTCGGCGATCACCAGCGCGCGCTGCGCGTCGCCGCGGCGGAGCAGCCACACGCCGGCGGCGAGCGCCAGGGCAGGCGTCGCCGCGCCGGCATCGCCGACCAGGGCGGCCGGGGATCGCCAGCGTGCGATCTCGAGCGCGGGCACCGGCGGGCCGATCGCCAGATCGATGTCGCGCGCCGAGACGTCCGCCATCGCGAGCGCGGCGCGGACCGCAGGATCGGGATCGCCGGGGCGGCGCGGGCCGCCGATCGCCCAGCCGGCGAGGCGAATGCGCGGG
>DATIPJ010000006.1:0-16938 GCA_035472155.1 Kofleriaceae bacterium | reverse complement strand
CGACATGAAGCCCGGCGTGCCGAACACCGCGCCGATCTGCGTGCGCAGGCTATCGCTCGGGGCGATCATCGTGCCGGGCTTGTCGTCGTCCTCGCCGATCACCTTGGCGAGGCCCCAGTCGATCACGACGGTCTCGCCGAGGTCGCCGACGAGGATGTTGGACGGCTTGATGTCGCGATGGATGACGCCGCGGCGATGCGCGTGCGCGACGGCGTCGATCGCCGCGAGCAGCGGCGGCAGCAGCGTGAGCCGCGCGTCGAGCCCGATCGCCTCGTTCATCAGCTGATCGAACGGCCGCCCGCTGACCCGTCGCATGACGTAGAACGGGCGGCCGTCGACCGTCGTTCCCGAGTCGTAGACGGGCACGATCGATGGGTGCTCGAGCCGCGCGGTCAGCTGGACCTCGCGCGCGAACCGGCGGGCGATGTTCGCGCTGCCGCTGCGCGGCAGGACTTCCTTGAGCGCGACGGTGCGCCCGAGCTGGACGTCGAACGCCTCGACGACGCGGCCCATGCCGCCGCGCCCGAGCTCGGCGCCGAGCCGGTAGCGCTCCGACGGCGGAAGCGGCGTGCGCGGCGCGCTATCCGGCGGCTGTTGCGACGGCTCGGCATACAGCGTCGCGTCGATCGCACCGCGCTGCCATTCGGCAGCGCTGCCTCGCCCGGCCGAGCCGGGCTCGTCGACCGCATGCGGCGTGACCTCGGGCCCGATCTTGGGTGCGACGTCGGTCACGAGCCGTCCCACGACATCGCCGGCCGGTGGTGCTCCACGGCCCGGCTTTGTCGGTACCTCGCCCATCGCGCGGCTTCAGTCGATGTCCCAGTCGATGTCCGAGATGCTGGGGTCGTTCCGGATGTTGACGGCGCGCGTGCGCTCCTCGTTCCCGGGGCCCATGCTGCTCCGCGCGCGCTCCACACTCCGTGCGCGCTCCATCGCCGCGATGCCGTCGAGGCTGGCGAGGCGCGTCGCCTCGTCGGGATCGCGGTGGTCCTCGACCTCGCCCAGGTTGGAGAGGGTGTTGCCCGGCATCTCCGGGAACCTGCCCCGGAAGTCGTCGCTGGGCAGCGTCATCTCGCGGTCGTCGCTATCGTCGGGGCCGTCGGGATCGTCGTAGCCGAACGAGCCCGCGCGGCCCATGCGCGTCGGATCATCGTGCCGCGCCGGGCGCACCGGCATCTGCCTCGGCAGCGGCGAGAGACCCGAGCTCGGCCGCGGCGCAGCCTTGGCGGGCGGCGCGTTGCGCAGCTGCGAGAGCAGCGCGTCGTCGACCTGGCGCGTCGGCTCGTCGCTGAACGGCGTCGGCAGTGGGCGGCGCGGCGTCGGCACCGGCGCACCCGCGAGCGAGCGCGGCGTCGGCACGGGCGCATTGCCCATCGAGCGCGGTGTCGGCACCGGCGCGCCGGCGAGCGTACGCGGCGAGCCGGCAGGCGAAGGCGCCCCCAGCCCGCGCGGCGTCGGCACGGGCGCGTTCCCGAGCGCTCGCGGCACGGGAGCCGCTGCCGGCATCGGCGCCGCGGTCTGCCGCCGGGGCGGCGGCGGAGGCGGCGGCACCGGCGCACGCGATTGCATCGTGACCTGCGGCGGCGGCGCGATGCGCTCGCTCGTCCGCTTGTTGCGCGCGGCCTGCGCCTGCGCGAGGCCGACGACGACCGCGGGCTTGGCCGGGATATCGGCCCGGAGCGCCATCGGCGCGACCGGGGCGGGAGCCGGCGCCGGCGAATCATCGAAGTCGAAGTCGTAGTCGCGGTCGCGCTGCCCGGGCGCGGCGCCGTACTCCTCGTCGGCCAGGCGGCCGCCCTCGTCGCGCAGCATGCGGAGGATGCGGGTTCGCTCGCCGGCGGTCAGCGAGTCGCGCCGGCCGTGACCCGTGTGCATGTTGGAACCGCTCTTGCCGCGCCGCGCGAACTCCGACAGCGGTACCGGCGCATCGAACTTCTTCGCGCGCCCGCGCGAGTCCGGCTTGGGCGGCAAGAGCGGCACGCCTCCGGTCTGCATCGCGGCGCGCGTCGACCCCAGCGCCGAGCGCGTTGAAAAGATGCTGGTCGCCGAGCGCAGCCACTTGCGCGGCCCCGAGACCGGCTCGCCCATCGGCATCATCGGCATCGCGACCGGCGACGGCGCCTGCGCAGCGCGCGGCGGCGGCTCGAGCCCGATGCTGCCGCCGAGCACCTGCGCGGCCGCGCGCGCCGAATCCTCGGGGCACTCGTTCGCGGCCGGCACGAAGCGGCGCAGGATGTCGTCGGTCTTGCCGAGCTGGTACTGGTGCGGCCGCTCGACGAACTTGACGCCCATCTTCTCGAGCCACGAGATCGGCGGGTCGGCGCCGATCAGCACGAACGCGCCGTCGTTGGGGTAGCGCTTCTGCGAGCCATCGCCGAGCGCGAGCGTCACCGAGTCGGCCTCGAACCCGAGCACCTGCGAGCCGAGCTTGGCCTTGATGCGGCCCTGCCCGGCGTAGCCTTCGATCGCCTGCTTGTTCTTGGGCGCGGCGCGGTTGAAGCCCTTGCCGCGGTACGAGATCATCACCTTGGCGCCCGCGTCGGCGAGCGCGAGCGCGGCCTCACACGCCGAATCGCCACCGCCGATCACGAGCACCGACTTGCCGCGCCAGTCGTCGGGATCCTCGAGCAGGGTGAACACCTTGGGCAGGTTCTCGCCCGGCACCTGCAGCGTGCGCGGCTTGCCGCGCGTGCCGATCGACAGCACGACGCGCTGCGCGCGGTAGCTCGCCACCGTCGAGCGAATATCGAAGTGGCCATCGCCGGCGCGCTGCACCGTCTCGACCGCCTCGCCCTGGTTGATCTTCACGCCGACGCGCTCGATCAGCTCGCTCCAGATCGGCAGCAGCTGCTCCTTGCCGGAATCGAACACCGGCAGGAACGACAGGTTCTGCACGTCGTAGGGCTCGGCCATCACGAGCTTGCCCTTGGGGTAGCGCGCGATCGTCGACGCCAGCAGCTGCTCCTTCTCGAGCATGATGTAGGACAGCCCGCGCTGGATACATGTCAGTGCGGTCGACAGCCCACCCGGCCCCGAGCCGACGATCGCTACATCTACATGGTTGTCGCCGCGCAGCGCCCCGGCGGTCAGCCCGGTGGCGAGCATGTGCTCGACCACCGTGCGACCGAGGTTCGCCGCGTTCTTCACCAGCGGCTTGCCCGCGACCTCGCCGATCAGATACTGGCCGGGGATCGCAGTCTGGAAGTTCTCATCGATCTCCGGAACCTTGAGCGCGGGAGGTGAGGCTCCTTCCGGGAACATCACCAGCGCTTCGGTCGGGCACGCGAACATGCATGCCTCGCACTGGATGCAGTCCTGAAACCGCAGCACGCGGCTCTTGTTCGCGACCAGATCGAGCACGTTGGTGGGGCAGACGGCGACGCATGCATCGCAGCCCGTGCACCGGTCGTCATTGATGTCGTGAACCAGGATCCGTGGCCCCGCGACGGCGGCCGGAGCGATGATCGCGCGGTGGCGCTTGCGGGCGGACACCATCGTGAAGACCACCATCACAAGGATGGCAACCCCCCCGAGCGCCAGCGGGACGACCCAGGTCACGGCGCAAGAATACCCGATTTATCCACCGATGCCCGCGCCGTTCTCGACGTTCTTGACCAGAAATTCAGCCACTTGAGTCATGAGACTACTGAGGTCTCGTCCCTCGACATCGATCGGATGACCAATCTGTACCGACACCCGCTGTCCGGAGCGCATGACCTTGGCGCCGCGCGGCAGGATATCGATGGTGCCGCGGATCGCGACAGGCACGATCGGCGCGCCGGTCCCGATCGCCAGGTGAAAACCACCCTTCTTCAGCTTGCCGATCCGCCCATCGCGCGACCGCGTGCCCTCCGGTGCCAGGTAGATGCTCACACCCTCACGCACCAGGCGCGCCGCCTGCTCGATCGACTGCACGGCGCGCGCGTGGTTCGATCGATCGACCTCCACGAACTCGGCGCCGCGCAGCCCGCGGCCCCACAGCGGGATGCGGAACAGCTCCGCCTTGGCCAGCATGCGGATCGTGGGTGACGGCAGCGTTGCATACAGCATCGGGATGTCGAGGTGGCTCTGGTGGTTCGACATGTAGACGACCGGACGGTTCGGCACGTTCTCTGCGCCGCTCGCCACGAGCTTCACGTCGAGCAGATCGATCACGCGGCGACCGAACCAGCGCGCGCGTTCGTCGACGGCGCTGCGCGCGAGTGACCCGCGAGCGACGTCCACCAATGTAGGTGCGGTGATGCGCGCCATTGCACCGAGCACGCGCACGCTGTCGAGTAGCGACATTCGCGCATTCTACGCCGAGGTGCGGAGATGTCGTGGGCGTGCCCCGATTCCGCGATCTCTTTCGCGTGTTACCTTTGGAGCGTCATGCGCGCGCTGGCGGTGGTAGCCGCTTGGCTACTACTGTTGTCCAGTCGAGCGGCAGGCGCCGACACGATCGACACCAGCGTTCACCAGATCGCCGAGTCGAGCTACAAGGTGCGGCTCGCCGCCGCTCTCGCCCTCTCGAAGTCGCGCGACCGGCGCGCCATCGTTGCGCTGGCCGGCGCGCTGCGCGACGACGACGACTCCACGATCCGCCGGGTCGCCGCACTCGCGCTCGGCAAGATGCTCGATGCGCGAACCCCGGAGGAGGCGCGCGACGTCGCGCTCGACGCGCTCGCCGAGGCCGCGACCTCCGACCCCGATCCCGCCGTGCGCACGACCGCGGCGCGCATCCAGCAGGAGCTCGCGTGGCTGCGGCGCAAGAAGCGCGAGCCACGGCCCGACGTTCACGAGCCCCGGCCGGACGTGCGAGAGCCGCGCCCCGAGCTGTTCGTCAACATCGAGGGCACGACGGATCCATCGCGCGTCGCGCCGAGCGATGCCGGCGAGCGCCTCACGCGCGTGGTGCGGCGCACCCTCGAGCGCACCGGCTACGCCACCAGCTGGCCGGGCGGCCTCCCGACCCAGACCGACCTCGTCAGCAATCACTCGCGCGCGTTCATCGTCGCGTCGACCGTCAAGCACATCGACATCGCCAAGGTCAGCCGGCAGACCCAGATCTCGTGCAAGCTCGAGATCCGCGTGGCGCCATGGAGCGGCGTCGACGGCGGCGAGCGCTGGGAGGCCAACAAGGCCGCCTCGGCGAGCGGCTCCGCCAAGGCCATGACCGGCAACAGCGACCGCGAGATCGCGGGCGGCATGCGCGACTGCCTCGAGGCGGTGGCCGAGGATGTCACCGCGCGCCACATCCTTCCGTTCCTCAAGCGCCTCGCCGCCACCGGCAGTTGATCGCCTCCGCGCTCTGTTATGCAGACAACCAACACGCGCGGTGTTGTCTGCCAATCCGACAGGCCATCATAAATTCATAATCACAATCGCGGCCTGATCCTGACACACTACAGCACCATCCAATAGATCTCGTGTCACGAGAATCCGCGCTCAGCAAATCTACGACGGCGTAGATCTCGATCGACGCGTTCGCTACTCTCGCGCCGCGTGGACGATAGCGAGGTACCCACGGTGCCGCCTCCGTTGCCCGAGCCGCCTGCGGTTCCCGACAACGCGCCGGTCGACCCGCTCGCGCTCCTCGCGCGCGGCGATCGCAAGGGCGCCATCACCGCGCTGATGGACCAGCACGGCTCGACCGTCTTCAACTTCTGCTCGCGGTTCCTCGTCGACCGCGCCCTGGCCGAAGACGTCCTGCAGCAGGTCTTTCTCAACGCCTACCGCGACATCCACCGCTTCGAGGGCCGGTCGTCCCCGCGCACCTGGCTACTCCGGATCGCGGTCCACCGCTGCCAGGACGCGATCAAGGCCCGCAACCGCCAGCGCGTGGACGCCGACCCGGATGCCATCCACGACGCCGTCGACCCGGGCCGCATCCCCGACGAGCACGTCGAGAAATCGCGCCTGGTCCGCGCCCTCGAGGAATGCCTCGAAGCGCTGCCCCGCGACGTGCGCGCCACCGTCTTGCTCCGCTTCCACTCCGGCTTCTCCTACCGAGAGATGGCCGGCTCGCTCGACGCCAGCGCCGAGGCGCTGCAGGCGCGCGTGTCTCGCGCCCTCCCCGCGCTGCGCCGCTGCCTCGAGGACAAGGGGTGGGCCAATGTCTGACAGCGACCGCGACCCCGACGACGAGGACTGGCTCCTCGCGCGCGAGCGCGGCGATGACATCTCTCACGTCTCGCCCCAGGCCCGCGCACGCTACGACCAGCTCGACCAGCTGATCGCCGCGCTGCCGGACCGGCCACCTCCGGCGGGCTGGAAGCAGCGCGTCCTCGACGCGCTCGACGCCCCCACCCCACGCGGCTCGTCCGACGCCCTCGAGGCGCTCCCGCGATCTCCTCCGACCTCGACCGCTGCGGCCGCGCGTGGCAGCCGGACGCCGATCGTGCGCGGCTGGCGCGCATGGATCCTCGCTGCCGGCGGCGCCGTGGCCGGGATCCTGATCCTCCAGCTAGTCATCCCCAGGGCGAAGCAAGCGCCTGCGGAGCCCATCGTGACCACCGAAGTCCGGCGCGGCGAGATCGTCCACCGCGGCGACGACGCTTCGGTCGGCGACACGCTGGTCGTGCACGCGCAAGCCGATCAGCCGATCGAGCTGCGCGTCTACGGCGACGGCGGCGAGCCCATGGCGCGCTGCACCGACACGCAGGGCTGTACGATCGAGCGCGGCGGCGCCGAGCGGCGCTACACGCTCGAGGTGCCGCTCCCGGCCCGCGGTGACGTGCTCACCGTGCTGTTCTCCGGCGGCGCGATGACCGAGCCCCGCAAGGATCTCGAGGCAGATCTCGCAGCCGCGAGGAACGCGCGCATCGACGCGCGCCAGGTCGCAGTCGTCCACGTCCGGTAGCCCGCTCGATGACGCAACGCCGATCGATAGCCTCAACCCTCTACAGTGGCATCGTCTCCCTTGAACTTTCCGTTCGACGCATGCGCGGTTCCCGCCAGCGAGTCCGCAATCTCTTGGAGCACGGCGATGATCTGATCGAGCTTCGCGTGGATATCGCCGGCCCCATTCGCGGCCCGCGCCAGCAGCGACGGAGGCGCGGACAACGCTGGCTGCGATCCAGAGCTGGGATCCAGGAAGCATCGGTAACGCGCTCTGAAATCCGGCTGGCGCGGGTTCAACCCGTTCTGGGAAGGCGGCGGCTCGGGCCAGGGAACCGTGCCATTCGTGGTGCGGATATCGAGGCCCGCGATCCCCGGATCCTTGAACGAGGCGCTGTGCGCCGAGCTGAATCCGTAGATCAAACCCGAGGGAATCGTGAGATCGAACCCTCCACCAGGTTGGTTATCCCTGAACTGCTCCGGCGCCTCCACAGGTGTCGAATCGACGAGCTCACACACCTGAACGCCGTCCTGGGTGAAGACACGGATCGTCACGTTCGACTTGGTGCCATTGATGAACATGTATCTGAAGCCCATACCCCTTGCTCCTTAATCGCAGTCGTTTTGCGATGAGGCGACGCGTGGCCGCAAAATCCAACACAGTATTTGCGGCTTTGTTGGCGATTGCGTGTGCGACGGCGTGCAGCTACCAACCGACGCATCGCTGCGTCGAGGACATCGATGCGCGACGCTGGCAATCGGCCTACGAAATTTGCCAGGCCGAATACCAGACGACGAGAGACCCGGCGCGCGCGATCGACGGGGCAAAGGCCGCACTGTACCTGCACCGCCCCGACGAGATGCTGCGACTGGCCCCGCTGGGGCTGTCCGCCCCTGCGACGGTCGCAGTCGCACACTACCTGCTCGGCACGGCATACGTTCAGCTCGAGGAGTGCGCCGACGCGCGGGACCACCTCGAGCCAGCGGTGAAGCTACTCGGAGCCTCGGGCGACGCGCGCACCGAGACGCGCGCGCAGCAGCAGCTGTCCGGCGCCTACTTCGGGCTCGGCGAGTACCAGCGGGCGCTCGACGCGCTGGCTGCCTCGCGCGAGGCCGCGTTGCGCGTGAACGACGACAGCATGACGAACGTTGTCCACATGGCGCGGGCGGATATCCTGATCGCGATTGGCGATCTCGCCGGCGCCGAGGGAGCGGTCGAGCAAGCGCTCGCGACGGCGCGCAACAGCTCGTCGCGGGTGCATGCACTGCTCCGGCAGGGCACCCTGCACATCGAGCAGAAGCACGCGGCGCTCGCGCGCGATCCACTGGCGCGGGCGCTCCGCGAGGAGCACGAGGCTCCCGAACCGCGGCGCCCGGTGCTCGAGGCGCTGCACCTGCTCCTGTCGTTCGTCGAGCGCAAGGCGGGCGCGTATCCGCAAGCGCTGGAACAGATCCGCCTCGCGAGAGAGACCGCCGCCGACGACGCATCGTACCCGCTGTACCGCGGGCAGGTCATGCTCGAGATGGGCGACGCCGAGGGCGCGCGCCGCGAGCTCGCAGCGGCCGAGCCCGCGAAGCTGCACGGCGATCCCTCGTGGAAAGTGCCGTTCTCGCTCGCGCGCGCCGAGGCGCTGCTGCACAACGCCGAAGGCGCGATCGCAGCCGACCGCCGCGCGATCCAGAGCGTCGCGAGCCTGGCCCTGAAGTCGGGAGTGTTCGGACCGACGGTGATTGCCAGCCACCGTGAACCACACCTGCATCTCATCGGGCTCTACGCCGCGCATCACCGCTGGGACGATGTCCTCGAAGTGGTCGCCGCCATCGATGGTCAGTCGCTGCTCGACTCGACCGAGGTATCTGCCGATCAGGCCCCGAACACCATCGCAAGGCCGCTGCCCACCAGGCCCGAGGCCCTCGCACCGTCGTGGAATGAGGCCAGGCGCGCGGTCGACGCCTGGCGCGGTCGTCACCTGACGATCATCGTGCCGGGTGGGGATCGGGTCTGGCGACTCGATGTGGCCGATGGGCATGTCGAGGGGACCGACATCGGCGAGGAGGCCGCGCTCGGCGAGCTTGCGCGCAAGCTGGAGGCCGACCCCGGCAACGTCGAGGCAGGACGCGAGCTCGGTCAGATCATGCTGCCGGACGTCGCTGCCGGTGCCCCGATCGAGCTACTGGTCATCGGCCCGCTCGCGCGTGCGCCGCTCGCGGCGCTGCGGATCGGCGACGAGCGCGCGATCGCGCGCCATCCGCTGGTGCGCGTTCCGGGCCTGCTGCCACAAACGCCGCGCGCGCAGGCAGGCGACGCCGTGATCGCGATCGGCGACCCCAACGGGGACTTGCCACAAGCGGCGAGCGAGACGCGGAAGCTCGCCACACGGCTGCAAGGCAATGCACTGATCGGTCCTGCGGCGACCCGCGCCGCGTTCGCGAACGTCGCCGGTGCACGCCTGCTGCACGTCGCGGCGCACACGACGCGCCGAGGCGGCGCCGCGACGCTCAAGCTTGCCGATGGCGCGGTCTCCCTCGACGACATCGCCAGGCTCTCGCCAGCGCCTCGCGTCGTGGTGCTTGCGAGCTGCGGTGCGTCGGCCGGTCGCGATGACGCGGGCAACGGGTCGCTGACCAGCGCGTTCCTCGGCGCGGGCACGGAGGTCGTCGTCGGGACGCGATGGTCGATCGACGACGCCGAGGCGGCCGAGCTCATCCAGGCGTTCTACGCCGCCGGCGGCGATCGCGATGCGGTGCATGCGCTCGCCGCGGCGCAGCTCGCCTCGAAGCTGCGCCCGACCACGTGGGCCGCGTTCGAGGTGTTCCTGGCGCGGCCGGCGCGCTGAGCGCTCATTCGACATGCACGACCGAGATCTCCGTCGCGCGGATGCCCGCTCTGTCCGCAGCCTCGGTGTCGCTGTCGAGGCTCACGAAGGACTCCGGCATGACCGCTCCGCCGTATGCCACCGTGACGACGGCGCCGGGCGCATCCAGCTTGAGCTCGAGGTGGTACTTCCGGCGAGCTCCCCGTTGCTCGATGCGGCAACCTCGGGACTCGGTGCAGCGCGCGAGCGGCTCCCCGGTGTCCCCGTACACCCGCAGCTCGAGCGGCCGATCCGCAACGGTCTCGATGACGAGCGTGTCGCCGAGTTGCAACGCGCTCTCCCCTCCGCGATGCTTACCCGCACGCCGCACCCCCACCGAGGCTTCTGCCGAGCCTTGCAGGGATTCGATCGTCGGATCGTCGAACGCGCTCGAAGCCACCGCGTGCGCGTGATCGCCGTGCGCGCCGTCGGGCACCGTCGGTGGATGCACGTACAGGCACAGCATGGCCACTGCAACGAGGCTCATGATGCCGGAGCCGAGCGCCCACGGAACGCGTCGCGATGGAAGCGGCGGGTTGCGACGCGGCGATGCAACGCGCGAGCGCGCGGTCGCCAGCGGAAAGCTGCGCGGCCGCACTTCGACGAGCGAATCGTCGAGCGAGTCGAGCACGCGCTGCTTCCAGCCCGGTCTCGGCGCGCATGCTGGAAGGTCCTGGATCAGTCGGTCGAGCTGGCTGTACTTCTCGCGCGTGTAGGCGGGGACATGGGACACATCCTCGCCGCGCTCGCGCGCCAGCAGCCATTCATGGTCATTCGATTCAATCATCTTGCCACCCCTTACCTTCGAGGCAGCGCCTGAGCACCGGCAGTGCGCGCGCCACGCGCGCCTGCAAGGTCTCCGATCTCACGCCAAGCACCTCGGACATCTCTGGATAGGACATGCCGGATTGGAATCGCAGCAGCACAGTCATGCGAACCTCCGATGCCAGGACGCCCAGACATTTCTCGAGCGCTTCGATCCACCACAATCGGTCGAGCCGATCGGAGAGCGAGCACGCGAGATCCGGAATCCCCAGCGTTGCTTGGTCGTTCAAGTCGATGCGGCGCAGGCGCCGTCGTTCTGAGTTGATCGCGTCCATGCATCGATGGGCCGCGATTCCAATGAGCCAGACGAGCCATGTAGATCGCCCCTGAAATCGAGCGATGTCGCGAAGCGCGTGAACAAATACCTGCTGAGCGACATCCTCGGCGAGCGCTGGACTGCGAAGCGTGCGCAAGCAGAATGCGTAGATCGCATCGCCGTGCTCCTCCACCAGCGCCCCGACGGCGCCCCGCAGGTCACCCTGATCGAGCAGGGACTGCGCATGGCGCCGTCCCACCGCCGGGGGCGCGTCGTGGGCACGCGCAGTTTCCAGGACGTTCTCGAGATCTTCGCCGGCCGGTGCTGCTGCGGCCGTGGCAAGTGGCGACCCCAAAGTCATCGTTGGCTCCGCACGTGTAGGCGACGGGTCGGCGCACTTTCCAACATGCCTCCGCGGGGTGCGATGGGTGCATGGTGGGAGATGTAGTCACGGCATCGCGGTGCGCGGGCGAGCACCGACGCAGGTGGCCGCGGCGTCCGCGCGCGTGAAGTCTGCGGTCCAGTTGGTCTCCCAGGTCTTGCCGTCGCGCGAGAACGCCTGCTCCCAGCGCGCGTGGTCAGGTGGCTGCTTGGTCCATGCGTAGCGGACGAGCACGCGATGGCCGCCGTCCTCGTCCTCGCCGTAGAACTCGCCGCGGTCGCCGTCGAAGCCTCCCACCTGCGGTGGACCCATCTCACCGGTCTTGCTGCTGACCCAGTAGATCGACCACTGGCGCTTCTCGCGGCTGAAGGCGCGGATGGTGAGGCCCGACCAACCCTTGGTCGGAAAGCTGACCTCGTCGACCGTGGCGATACCGTCGAGGAACAGCTTCATGCACAGCGACGAGGGGAACTCGTCCCAGTCGTTGCTGCCCACGCCGCGCACGCGCAGGCGGCGCTGGTGCGCGGTCCACCCGCCTTCGAAGTAGTCGAAGTCATGGGTGTCGCCGGTGCGCATCGGCATCGGCGCCGCCGCGGTGGGCGGCGTGGCGCCAGCGGTCGGCGCGGCGGCGGGTCCGCCGGCACAGGCGGCGAGCGCGATCGTCAAACACAGTCGAGCCATCAGAGACATCTGCATGGCGCGCGAGCGTGCCGTCGCAGGGCCGCGTCAGCAATGTCCATTCAGCGCGCTCCGGATATGACCACTGGGCCGGCGCGCGCCTATCGTCCGGCGGGCGGACAGCGTCAGCTGCCGACGTGAACGGTGACCTCGGCGGACAGGCCGGGGCGCATCGCGACGCGCGGCGGCGTGGTCCAGGTGATCTTGACCGGGACGCGCTGCACGACCTTGACGAAGTTGCCGGTGGCGTTGTCGGGTGGGATCATGGAGAACCGCGCGCCGGTGGCAGGCGAGACGGTGTCGACGATGCCGTGGAAGGTCTCGCCCGGGAAGGCGTCGACCTCGATGTCGACCGGGTCGCCGGACTTCATGCCGCCGACCTGGCTCTCCTTGAAGTTGGCGATCAGGTAGTTCTCGACGGGCACCAGCATGAGGAGCGGCTGACCGGCCATCACGTGCTGGCCTGCGTGGGCGCCGAGCTTGGAGATCACGCCGCCCGAGGGGGCGGTGACGGTCGCGTAGCTGCGCTGGAGCTTGGCCTTGGAGAGCGCGACCTCGGCGCCCTTGACGCGCGCGGCGGCGAGCTTGGCGGTGGCCTGCGCGGCGCCCACGACCTCGTTGACCGGCGCGCTCTGGGTGACGCGGCCCTCGGCCTCGGCGACGCGCGCCTGGGCCAGGCCGTGCTGCTCCCGCGCCATCTCGCGCTGCGCGGCGGCCGAGTCGAGCGCGGCCTTGGCGACGTCGCGCGTCTGCTGCGCGTGCTCGACGTCGTGCCGCGTGCCCGCCTGCTTGTCGAACAGCGACTGCATGCGCGCGAGGTCGGTCTCAGCGGTGGCGAGGTCGGCCTTGGCGCGCGCGACCGCGGCATCGGCGGCGCGCATCGCATCGCTCGCACCGCGCACCGAAGCACCGGCGCCGGTCAGCGCCGCGCGCGCGGACGACAGGCCGCCCGACGACGACGACTGCGCGATCGCGACCTGCGCGTCGGCGGAGGCCTGCTGGGCGGTGGCGGCCTCGAGCTCGGCGGCCGCGCGCGCGACCTCGACATCGAGATCCTCGGGGTCGAGCTCGAACAGGACGTCGCCCGCCTTGACCAGCTGGTTGTCATGAACGCGCGCGACCTTGACCACGCCGCTGACGCGCGGCGCGACCGGGACCACATCGGCCTCGACCTGGGCGTCGTCGGTCGATTCCTTGCCCTTGGTCAACCAGCGGTGGCCGAGCCACGCCACGGCGACGACCGCGGAGACGACTCCGAGGATCAGATACGCCTTCTTGGCGCGGCGGCGGCGCGCGGTGGCTGCGGCGGTGTCTTTACTTGCGGATTCCATAACGCTCACTCCAGGTGCATGGGCAAGGGAACTTCTTCAGCCGCGGCGGGCGAAGCGGTGCCGGGGGCGGCGGCCGTCGCGGGCGGGTTGCGCTTGACGCGCAGGAACAGCAGCAGGGGGATCACGACGATGAAGGCGATCGTCTGCAGGATGAAGGTCTTGTCGAAACCGATCACCGTGCCCTGCAGGAGCGCGCGACCGGCGAGCGCCTTCTGGACCATCGCGTGGGCCATCTCGCCGCCCACGCCGCGCGCGGCGAGGCCGGCCTGCATCGACGCGGCCTGCACGGCGACCTCGGGGCGGAGCACAGTCACGTTCTGGGCGAGCCCGGCGGCGGCATCGCGGCTGTACGTCGTGAACAGGTTGGCGAAGATCGAGAGGCCGATCGAGCCGCCGACCTGGCGCACGAAGCTGTTGACGCCCGCCGCGCCGGCGAGCTCATGGCGCGCGATGTTCGACAGCGCCGCCGTCGTGATCGGCACGAACAGGAACGCGAAGCCGATGCCGGTCACCGCGAGCGGCCAGAACAGATCGCCGCTCGAGGTCGACAGGCTGATGTCGGCCTGCATCCAGCAGCCGATCGCGGTCATGATCAGTCCGAACGCCACCAGCCACGACGGGCGGATCTGGTTGTACAGCCGCCCGACGATCGGCGAGGCGATCATCATCGCGATCGTGCGTGGCAAGAGCACGATGCCCGACTGGGTCGCCGAGAACCGCATCATCTCCTGCGTGAACACCGGCAAGAGGAACATCGAGCCCATCAGCATCGCGAACACGATGCCGGCGATCACGGTGCCCGACGCGAACGTCGGGTCGCGGAACATGCGGAGATCGACCACGGGCGCGGTCGCGGTCAGCTCGCGGATGACGAACGCGACCAGGCCGACCGCGGCGACATAGGTCGCGATCACGATGTGCGTCGAGTCGAACCAGTCCTCCGACGGGCCCTCCTCGAGGACGTACTGCAGTGCGCCGATCGCGATCGCCATCAGCGCGATGCCGGCCCAGTCGAGGTTCTTGCGCGCGACCGCCGCCTTGGCGCGGTTGGCGGCGAGCACGTCGGCGGGCTCGATCACGTTGCGGAAGGTGAGCCACGTCCCGAGGATGCCGACCGGCAGGTTGACGAAGAAGATCCACGGCCACGAGTAATCATCGGTGATCCAGCCGCCGAGCACGGGGCCGACCGCCGGGCCGACCATGATCACCATCGAGAACACGGCCATCGCCATGCCCTGCTCGGCGGGTGGAAACGTCTGGCGCAGGATCGCCTGCTGCGTCGGCTGCAGCGCGCCGCCGCCGATGCCCTGCACGATGCGCCACAGCACGAGCATCTCGAGCGAGCGCGCGGTGCCGCACAGCACCGAGCCGATCGTGAACAGCACGAGCGAGGCGATGTACACGCGCTTCTGGCCGAAGAACGAGCCGAGGAAGCCGGTCAGCGGCATCACGAGCACCATCGCGATCAGGTACGCGGTGGTGACCCACGTGATCTCCTGCAGCGAGGCGCCGAGCTCGCCGCGGATCTGCGGCATCGCGACGTTGACGATCGACGTATCGATCGTCGCCATCACCGAGCCGAGCGCGATCGAGACCGCGACGGTCCACTTGCCGACCTGGCGAGGGGCGGCGACCGGTGCGAGCGGGGGGGCGGCAGCGGTGGTCATCGCGCGCTCCGTACGCCCGCCAGCAGGATCTCGACGATCGCATCGGCGTCGGCCGTCAGCTCACCGGTCGTCTGCAGGCGATGCACGACGATCGCCTTGATCGTCCCGGTGATCACGAACGGCAGCAGCTCGGCATGCTCGGCGGCGATCACGCCCTCGCGCACGCCCGCGGCGACGATGTCGCGCACGCCGGTGAGCAGGTCCTGCGGCGTGGTCGACGCCGACGGCTTGAGGTGCTCGTTCTCGATCGCCACCTTGAGGAAGCTGCGGTGGGCCTCGAACGCCTCGAGCACATCGCGCACGAACCGGCGCAGCCGCGGCTCGAAGGCCAGCTCGCGGCCGGCACTGATCGCCGCCAGCAACCGGGGCCGCAGCGTCGCGCGCCGCGACTCGAACAGCCCGCGGATCAGCGCGTCGCGATCGGTGAAGTAGTTGTACAGCGTGCCCACGGCGACGCCGGCGCGCTTGGCGATCTGGAGCAGCGCGGCGCTGTGCAAGCCATTGCGCGCGATCAGCTCCTCCGCGGCATCGAGGATCGCGACGCGCACGGTCTCGCGAATGGTCTCGCGCATCTGACGCATCTGGCTGCGTCCTGCGCGCTGCGCCGGTCGCGCTCGTCGTACACGTCGAGATGAATCCAGATTCACGTAGATGAATTTACATTCAGGCGATGTCCGTGGCAACGGCTCAGCCGCTCTGCCGCGCGCGGTGGCGCCCCACGCCCCCACCAAGCCCTTGATTCTACTGACGATGCGGCGCGCGCGGTCGCAGGCGCACCGACCGGCCCTGCAGGGGCTCGCGTTCGCAGCTCTCGTGGAGCTTCAGAAGTACCGCCGATCGCGATCGTCTCCCAGAGAACCTCGCTGCTGCCGCGTTCAACGATCGCAGCGCACGAGCGACGCGCGCTCTGGCGCCCGCTGTGATGATGGCGCTCGCTCGTCAGCGGCGTACTCGACGGCACACCCCTCGCACCCACGCTCATCATGACACGTTTGACTCACCTGCTTTCCACCCTGGCGATCGCAGCCGTGTGCGCCGGCGCGACGATCGCGGCGTGCGGTAGTCGCGCTCCGGCGCCCGGCGAGATGCCGCGGCTCGCGCCGCAGCCGGACACCGTGCGGCCCAATGCCATGCCGAGGAATGGCGCCGTCTCGAAGACCGACGCCGTGCGACAGCCGTCGCCCGTGTATCAGGCCTCGAGCGAGGGCCAGCCGGCGGCCGATCCGCCCACCGGGGCGGCGCTCGATGCGGGAGTTTCGGACGGCGGCGGTGCGCGGCTCCCGCCCCTGCGCGATGGCAGCGTCCCCGCGGACAGCCGCATGGAGCCGATTCTGCAGCGCGACGGCGGAAAGTAGCCGCGGCGATCGTTCGCTATCGCCGTCGACGTTTGCACCGCGCTTCCAGCAGACGCATGGAGGGCCTCGAACCTCGTTGGCCGCGCGGCAAGCCTCTCAGCGGTGCGCGCGAGCGCGATGAGCCGCGGCCGAGGGACGGGACGCATGGGACCGCGCGCTGGCGCGTGAGCGACCGCTGGATGCGCGGTGCGCGCGAGGCGCAGCGTGCGCCGAGCGTGTGGCCGCACCATCGCCATTGCGTGCGGCAGGTTCGCGCGTCCCTGTTTGCCGGCCGGCTCGCTTGCCATTCGACTTGCCGGCGGCTCGGCGCGGCGCACCGTTCGACTTGCCCGATCGGCGCGCGGCGCCATTCGATTTGCCGTTGCCTGCGCCGAGCGACGCCTTGAGGGCGGCCATGAGGTCGGTGACCGGCGCGCGCTCGACCGTCGGCGGAGCGGTGATCTCGCCGCCCTTGGCCTTGCTGGCGATCAGTGCGCGCACGCGCGCCTTGACCTCGTCCTTGTAACGGCTCGGGTCATAGGTCGCGTGGCGCAGGCTGTCGATCACCTGGCGCGCGAGCGCGAGCTCGGCCGCCGCGGCCTTGGTATGCTTGACGGCCGGCACCTCGCTCCATGGCTTGACCTCGTCGGGGTAGCGCAGCTGGTGCATCGCGAGCCCGGTCTCGTAGGGGCGCAGCAACACGATGTATTGCTTGCCGCGCGCCGCGTACGCCGCGATCGCCACCAGCTCGGAGTCCTCGAGCGCATCGCGGAACAGCTGGTAGGCCCGAT
>DATIPJ010000005.1:0-9096 GCA_035472155.1 Kofleriaceae bacterium | reverse complement strand
CTGGACGCTGTCGGGTTCGAACGACGGCATGACGTGGACCACGCTCGACCAGCGCAGCGGCCTGACCTTCCGCTGGCGGCAGCAGACGCGCGCCTTCCACGTCGCGCAGCCCGGCGATTACGCGTTCTACCGGCTCGAGCTCACCTCCGCTCCGGGGAGCTCCCTTGCGGAGATCGAGCTGCTCGCCCGGCTCACTGCCGCGCGATGACCGAGCACAGCGTCTTCCTCGCGCCACCGCGCGCCGGTGTCGACGGTGTTAGAGGCACCGCCGACGTCGTGCTCCTGGTCGGACCCAGTTGACGAAGCCGACCCGAAGCCCTTCACGAATCGTTCATCACGCGCTCGACGGCGTCTGTCCCCGGTGCAAGCAGCGACGCGAGCCATGCGAGTGCCTGCTTCAGCGATAGCGAGAGCTTGAGCGAACGCCTCGGCCAGCTGGCGCAGCTTGAGCAGCGTCCAGCGCGAGCGCTTACGGCCACGGTGGCGAGCTGCAGGTAGAGCGGGCCGTATGGGGTAGGAACGCGAAGCTGGAGGTGTGCCCCGTGGTCATGCAGGGGCGTTGCGAAAGACATCGCGGGAGGTGGCGACGCGGTACCGCGATTTTGGGTGACGCGATTTGCCGCGGTCGCCGCCGGCCACACCCCGGGCCAATTCTGCGGCGCGTCGCCTGTGAGCTGTCGTGGGTACGTGTGCGGCGATCGCGGAGCGCGTCGAGGTCGACGGGCGCTGGGCGCAGGTGCGCGACGCGGTTCGTGCGGCGCTGCGCGCGCGGATCGTCGGCGCGCAGGCAGCGCGGCGAGCGCCCGTACGCAGCCGATGGCCTCACCGCAAGAAAATCGTCACTCCCGAATGCACGTTCATGCCCGCTCTGTGTCCTTCCCTGTGATGCCAATCGCCTCAGCAGTGAGGGTTCTACACGGCACCACCCCATGAAGGGTTTGATCAACAAAGGGAAAGAGATGTTACGATTGACGATTGCAAGGGCATTCGTGATCACGATCTCCGTGGCTGGCACCGCGCTGGTCCAGGCTGGATGTGCGACCAGTCCGGAAGAGGCGGTATCGGAGGTGACGGAGACCACGCAGGCACCGCCACCGAGCTTTCTGGACAGCTGCCGAGGGACAAACAGTCAGTCCATGGGGTACGAGCGCAACAGCAGCGGCCTCATCGTCAGGGCCTGGGCGCCCGGCGGGTGCCGTCGGTTCGACGGCTCGTGGGGCGGCCCCGTGCTTTGGGCCGGCTCGTGCGCGGGAGATGTCTCGAACTGCAACGGCAATATCGGCTGTCCTCCGCGCTGTTGACCTGGAGACCGCCACGTTCGTTCGATCTAGATCGGGATGTGGCACGGAGGCCTCGTGACACAGAAGAGTAGTGCGGTCGACGAACGACCCGAGCAAGCCGATGTGGTCATTGTGGGCAACGGCGCGCTCGGTATGTTCCTTGCGGACGAGCTGTCCGGGCGCGGGGCTGGCACGGTCGTCGTCGTCAGTCCGAGCACGCGCGAGACAGGCGCCAGCCAGGCCGCGGGCGCGATGCTCGGCTGCTTTGGCGAAGCAACGAGCGAGACACTTCGTACCGACGCAGGGCAGGCTAGATTCGAGATCGGAGTCAAGGCCCATGATCGCTGGGCCGACGTCCTGCACCGACTTCAAGATACCGCGCCCGGGAAACGGTCATTACAGGTCGCCACGGACACATACGTGCTCCTCAATGCGATCGGTGCAGAGCTCGATTCGGCGAACTTCGCCGCGATCATGAATGCGCTGGATGCGTACAAGCAACCGTGGGAAGAGGTGGACCCGAAAACCATCGCCGGCTACAAGCCGAGGACCGATTGTCGCGCGCTCCGCGCGATCCGCCTGCCGGCGGAAGGGGCAATCGACGCGCGCGGCGTGCTGACCGCACTGGAAGGCCGCGTCCGTGCGGCCGGGGTGACGATGGTCGATCAGACCGTGCGCAGGGTGGTGACCCGCAACGGCGTCGCGACCGGAGTCGAGCTCGACGATGGCCACATCATCGAGGCCGGCGCGGTGGTCGTGGCCGCCGGCGCCGGGAGCGAGGCGCTGGTGCGCACCGCATCCGAAGATCTGGAGATGATGCCGACGTTCCCCGGACTGGGCTTTGCGATGATCGCAAAGCGCGGCACCGGCGAGCCATTCCGCAGCGTGGTGCGGACTCCGAACCGCGGATTCGCATGTGGTCTCCACGTCGTGCCTGCTCCCGATGGCAGGGAGTACCTCGGAGCGACCAACCGACTGGTCGATAACGTGGCCAATGTCGCCCGGCTCGCCGACATGCGGTTCTTGGCGCAGTATTCGATGCAGCAGCTCGACGAGGAGATCGCTCGTCACGAGGTCGAGCGCTGGCTCACCGGGAATCGGCCGATGACGCTCGACGGCTTCCCGCTGGTCGGCTGGTTGCCGGTCACCCGCCTGTACCTGATGACCGGGACCTTCCGCGACGGCTTCCATTGCGCGCCGCTGCTGGCCACCCATGTCGCCAACGAGCTGCAAGGCAAGCCCGGATTGCTCGATCCGATGTTCACGCCGATGCGTGATCCGATCGTGACCCGGACGCTGGAGTGGTCGATCGACGAATACGTCCAGCACCTCATGTCGGCGTGGTTCGAGCCCGGCGCGCAGGCGCCGCCGCAGATGACGACCACCCAGCTCGCCAAGGTCTACCGGACCCATGGCATGCAATCGTACGAGCAGCTGGGGATCGACTACGCGCTTGGACCCGATGTGCTGTGGTACGCGGCGGGCAGCTTGGTCGGCGCGCGCCGCATCGCGCGCTATCTGCGCAAGCACAAGGGGCGGGTTCCCGAGGCTCGCAAGGAAGGAGCGGACCGATGACCGCGCCGCAATCATCCACCGTGACCGCCGTGAAGAGCATCATCGACAAGCAGCTCAACTTCGCGGTCCACGGTTACGAGTTGCGCCCCCGACGACGAGCTGCGGGCTATCCGGGGTGCGATCGGGCGGGCGGACACGGCTGCGCGATCAACGCGTTTCGATCTCGCCGGCCGCGCGTTTGGCGTGATCTGATCACACCAGGCGGTTGGCGTCGTCGAGGATCGCGTCGCACCGGTCCTCGAAGCTGCGCTCGCGCAGGCCGGAGATCCGGCGGACCATCGTGAAGCTTCCCTGGTACGCCTTGTGAGGCTCGACCAGGCTCATGACCTCGAGCTCGAGCGGCGCCGCCACCTGGCGCAGCTTGAGGTCCTTGACCATCAGCCGGGACGAGCTCCACGAGCCGACCGTGTTGTGGAAGATCAACAGGCCGCCGCGCGGGTTGATCAGGTCCCAGTACTCGGCGAAGAAGTCCTCGTACTCGGCGGCGTCGTTGAACACCAGGTCGAGCGGGCGGTCGGCCACCGCGATCCGCGCCGAGTTGCCGATCGCGCGGTCGGCCACGAAGCTGAGCCGCTCGCCCAGCCCGAGCGCGGCGGCGGTCGCGACGACCTCGGACGCGGCGCGGGCCTCGGCCGACAGGTCGTCGAATGCATAGAGCTTCGGGCGATAGTCGGTGGCATAGAACGCGGGATCGAGGTTGGCGGGCGGCGCGACCAGCCAGTCGTGAAACCGCGTGTCGTCGCTCGCACCCGCGCCGGCGCCGTTTTCGCCCGCGGCGTGCATCTGCCGGGTCTTGGCGATCAGCGCGGTCCGCTCCGCCGCGTGGTCGGCCGCGCACTCGTGCAGCGCATGGAGCAGGAACAGCGTCGAGTACCCCGATCCGACCTCGACCACGGTGCGCGGCCGAATCGTCCGGACAAGGCTGTGGAGGAACGGCGCCATCAGCTCGGTGCCGGCGGCCGGAACGCGCAGCTTGTCCACCGCGCGCAGGAATGGCTCGTCAAGCATATGGCAAGTAGAGCGATCGCACCGCCAACTGTCAATCGCTGTGCGCGATATGCTGCCAACTCCACTCCCGTACACATGGTTTGCAATGCGGCGGCGAAGAATCATATGCTGAATTCTGAAGGGAGCATCATGGACAACGCGCCAGCGAGCTCGAACGGATTGCAACCGAACGGCCAGTTCGACCACGGACTGGCATATTTACTGGGTGGGATGTCACCGGCCGTGCTCGCCGGCGAGTTCTGGGCCAAGCAGCCACTCCTGATCCGCGGTGAGCGCGGCAAGTTCGAGTCGCTATTTGACCGAGCGCGGCTCGCTGCAGCGATGCGCGCCGCGCAGGCCGCGATCGTCGCTGACCGCCTGCTGTTACCGGAGTTTGTGATCAACGCCTCGTTCGAGCGGGGCAGCGCGAGCGCGCCGGGCCGCCAGCGAATCGCGATCCAGCCCTGTCAGTGGCAAGCAATGCACGCCGCGGGTGCCACGGTGTGCGTCAATGCCATCGATCGATTCGACGCCGGGTTGTCGCGGTTCGCCCGGCGAGTGAAGGCCGAGCTGGGATATCCCGGCGAGGTCCGCTTCAATTGCTACTACTCGCCGGACGGCGCCGGGTTCAGCACGCACTTCGACGTACTGGTGACCACGACGCTCCAGATCGAGGGCCGCAAGCGGTGGCGCTACGCTCCCGCCGCTGTCACCACGTGGCCGGCCGACAACGGCGAGCTCACCGACTACGAGTCCGAGGAGCGCGCCGGCGACCCGTGGCGCGCGTTCTGCCGCGCCGAGCTCGTGGACGTGGTGCTCGAGCCCGGCGACCTGCTGATGCTGCCGTCGGGGACCTGGCACGAGGCCGAGGCAGTCGACGGCGATTCGCTGGCGCTCAACCTCGCGTTCGAGCCGTTCAGCTTCCTCACCCTGGTGAGCGAAACGCTGCGGGGCCGGCTCGCGGGGCATGCCCGGTGGCGCGGATCGCCACTCCACCCCCGCGGCGATACCGCGGTGGTCGACGCGGAGCGTGCGCCATTCACTGCAATGTTGGATGAGCTAGCTGCCGAGATTCGCGCGCTCGCTGATGACCCCAGCGCGCTATGGAGTGCGTGGGCCCAGCGGACTACCGCCTACCGCCCGCCGCTGGTATCCGATCCGATCGCGCCGCGCGCTGCCGCGGCGACCGCTGCGCCGGGCCCACGCGCGCTGCTCGAGGTGGTCCAGGACGATGCGTTCCAGTTCGTGGTCACGCGCTCGGCGACGGGCGAACGCCTGGTGATCGCGCTGCCATCGCCGCTCGCGACGTTCGGCGTCACCGCGAGCCGATCGATCGAGATCGACGATCCTCTGGTGATCGACTGGCTGCGCCGCGTATTGCGTCACTCCCGATTTACGCTCGAACACGCTGTGGGCTGGGCCACGGAGTCCAGTCTTGGATCGGCCGCTGCGCTCGAAGTGATGACTGCGCTGATCGAGCTCCGTGTGGTAGCGATCATTCGCGATGATTCAGATCGATAATCCGTTCACTGAATTTTGCTTGATACTCACACAGACTGGCTTATAGAGTCGTGCGCGGATGAGCTGCGAATCCATTTTTTCCTCTCGCAGCATTAGGAGAACGCATGCGCAAGTTGAACGATTGCCCCGAGTCGAAAGAACAGACTGTCACCGTCACCAAGGAGTCCGAGAAGGCGCGGATTCGCGTCCGTAGCCAGGTCCGCGCTGGCTTCTTCGGCCCGAACTAGTCACCATGACTCGCGGGCGGCGAACACCGCCCGCGAGTCGCGTATTTTGGCGCACGCTCTGCCAGTGACATGAGCTTCGAACGAATCGATTTCTCGTATCTATTCCATGACGGGTTCAGGCTCGATCGAAAGGCATTGATTCTGCATCTCGCGATCGAGAATCGGATCCACGAGCTCGCCGAGCGCGCCGTGCTGTCGGCGCTGCTGTGGGGATCGGGCGAGCGACCGGATCCGTCGGCGATTCCGGTTCTGGATGACGACGCCGTGCAGGACGCGTTCTATCAGCTCCAGGTCCGGCTCGACTGCTACGACGCCGAGCAGGCCGAGCGCATGGTCAGCGGCTGCGGCACCGATCTCGAGGAGGTCCACGCGGCGCTGCACCGCGCGCTGGTCCGCCGCCGGATCGCGAGCGCGCTGGTGCGGCGCGCCGTTGCCGGTGAGGCCGACGCCCAGACCGCGATCTGCTGGGAGGCGTTCACCGCCGGCGCGCTGCGCGGCGACGCGCTGCGGGCGATGGCGATCGGCCTCGCGGCGGACGCGGAGCCCGCCGCGCCGAGCGAGGCCGAGCTCGCGCAGGCGCGCGGCCACCTCACGTCGATGCACCCCGATGTCGACTGGACCGCGGTGCACGACAAGCTCACCGTAGAGTGGGGCGTGCCGGCGACCGAGCTGTCGGCGGCGGTCGAGCGCTACGCCCGCGCGCTGCGCGGCGGGGGCGCGCGATGAGCTTCCGGCTGCGCAAGGCGCCCGGCTCGGCGTGCCGGGTCCGGTCCGCCGCGGACACGGTCGAGCTATTGCGCTCGATCCGCCACCACTTCGGCATCACCCGGATCGCCGAGGTCTCCGGGCTCGACAACCTCGGCATCCCGATCCACTCGGTGTTCCGCCCGCGCTCGACGTCGATGAGCTCGGTGCAGAGCGGCAAGGGCATCACGGTCGCCGACTCGCTGGCGAGCGGTCTCGCCGAGGCGATCGAGACCGACTGTGCCGAGCGGTTCTCGCCCGCCGATCGGATCGCGGGCTGCTACCGCGATCTGCGCGCCGCCGGCCACCCGGTCGCCCGGTTCCGCTCCGGGCTGCCCGGCGGGCGCGGCATCCCCGACGACCTCGTGCTCGACTGGGTGTGGGCCGACGACCTGCTGGCCGCCGCCGGCGAGCGGCACTGCCGGATCCCGCTCGAGCTCGTCGCGCAGGGCGCGCGGCGCGACGGCTGGCGCCTGTTCGATATCCGGGTCAGCAACGGCCTGGCCTCGGGCAACGTGCTCGAGGAGGCGATCTGCCACGCGATCGAGGAGCTGATCGAGCGCGACGCCGCCGGCATCTTCACGTTCCGCACCAAGTACCTCGAGCACGACGTCCGCCCGAGCTACCGGCGGATCGCGCTCGGCTCGCTGCCGGCGTCGGGCGCGGCGCTGGTCGCGCGGATCCGCGACAGCGGCCGCTCGGTCGTGCTGATCGACGGAACCACCGATCTCGGCGTCGCCGTGGTGTTCTGCGTGATCGAATCCCACCTCGGCCCGTGCCTGGGCTGCGGCGCGTCGCTCGACGCCGAGGTCGCGGTGACCCGTGCGCTCACCGAGGCCGCGCAGAGCTCGGCCGGCAGCATCCAGGGCGCCCGCGAGGACCTCGCCAGCCGAGACCCGCGGCTCTTCGACCACTCGCAGGGCTTCGACACGTTCCGCGGCCGGCAGCTGATCCGCGATCGCGCGCACGCCGAGCGACCGTTCGCCGCGCTGCCCAGCCGGCACAACGACTACGTCGACCAGGACCTGAGCGACCTGCTCGAGCTGCTCCGCCGCCACGGCACCGAGCACGTCTACTGCTGCGAGATCGCCGATCCGAACCTGCGCGACTTCGCGGTCGCGCGAGTCGTGATCCCTGGCCTCGAGGACCTCCGGCTCGACACGATCGGAGCCCGCCGGCTGCACCATGCCCTGTGACCTGCCCGCCGCGGTGGTGTTCGTCGGCCCCAGCATCCGCGCCGCCGCGCGCCCGGCGATCGCCGGGGTCGCCTATCGCCCGCCGGTCCGGCGCGGCGATCTCGCGGCGCTTGCCGGCGATCCCGAGCGGCCGGCGCTGGTCGGCATCATCGACGGCGAGTTCGATCAGTCGCTCGCAGTGAGCCCGCGCGAGGTGCTCGGCCTGCTCCGGCTCGGCGTCGTGATCTACGGCGCCTCCAGCATGGGCGCGCTGCGCGCCGCCGAGCTCCACACCCTAGGCATGATCGGCATCGGCCGGGTGTTCGAGCTCTTCCGCGACGAGGTGGTGACCGCCGAGGACGAGGTCGCGATCCTGTTCGACCCCGTGTCCGAGCTGTGCCTGACCGAGCCGCTGGTCAACGTGCGCTGCGCCCTCGAGCGCTGCGTCGCGCGCGGCCAGCTCACCGCCGAGATCGCCGCGGCGCTCGTCGCGCTCGCCGCGGCGCTGCCCTACCCGGAGCGCACCTACCGCCGGCTGGCGCGCGCCGCCGCGAGCGAGCTCGGCGCGGACCTCGAGCTGCTGCTCCCCGCGCTGCGCGCCCACGATCAGAAGCAGCTCGACGGCCTCGCGCTGATCGACGCCGTCGCGCGCCGGCTCGCCGCCGTCGACCCGATCACCGCTTGACGTGCGAACATCGAATTGTGCGAAGGTAGCGGTGGTGTCGAACGACGGCGTGCCTGCACCCGTCGCAAATGCGATCCACCGGCGCGCGCAGGCGACGTCAGGGACGGGCGCACTTCGCCGCGACCTGGCGATCACGCCGTCACGGTCACTGGTGCTCTCCCGCGCGGCGATGGCGGACATCAACCCTTCAGAGCGGGCACCTCGCCAGGGCGATACTTGCGATCTTTGCTCAGCGGCTTGTAGGACCAGGTGACGCGCTTGTCACGGCCTCTGGCGGCCCGCAGGTTGATCGAGCGGTCAACCCAGTCAGGGCAGCGTATCACGCCTTCGCAGAACGCGGTGATCACGCCCTTCTGGCCCGAAATCGCCCGGTTCGCACGACGATCTTCGGGGCTGATCTCGTGTGGTCTCAACGAACGATGGTCGACCACCAGCAGAACGTGGCTGATATCGGTGACCTCGCAGAGCAGCAAGCCACATTCGATGTGGTTCGCATAGGCACCGTAGCGTACCGTCGTGCTCGGGGGCTTACCCTGCGGCTGACCGCAGCCGGGGTCGCGGACGACGAACGCAAAGACGGCCGCCCGCTTCAGGTTGTGCTTGTGAAACATCTTGTCGAATCCGAAGCCAGTACCCGTCGTCCTGTTGAAGTAGCCCCGACGCAGGAGGACCTTGTGACCGCAGTGGTCAGTCTCCGAGCGCAAGACCTGGTTGACTGGATAGCGTTGATAAGGGCCATCACCTGGAACTGGCCCGGCAGTCGCTGTCGACCCTGTGATGGACAGGGCCGCCGCGATCGACAGCACCTTCAGCGAGCTCACGATCAGACAATCAATGGATCGTTGCATCACTCCTCCTCAGGCATCAGTGAATCTGGCATCCGTGAATCTCTCTTCTTCCTC
>DATIPJ010000004.1:0-2674 GCA_035472155.1 Kofleriaceae bacterium | reverse complement strand
CTCGAAGCCTCGCTTCGGCAGGAGCGCCTCGTGGAACAACACCTGATGGAGGTTCGCCCAGAAGTCGACGTGAAACTGGAACAGCTCACGCGGGCCGTCGGTGGGCCGCTCGCCGACTGCCTCGATGGGGGCCGCGCGGCTGCTACAGGCAAGCACGGTCGTCGCGGCGAATGCGCGCAAAGTGCGCAGAAACGTCATCGTTTCACGGGGAGCAAGCGACACGCCAGGCCAGCCGGAGGCGGCGCCGAGGACGATGTGCTGCGGCGGATGCAGAAATTGCCGAACTGTCCATCCGATCGTGGCGCCCGATGACTCGCTGCCACTTCAGTGCGCAGGTCGATGCGACCGCCGAGATCGTCGGGCGCTTCGACCCGACGTTCGACGACAACGCCGACCCGGTCGGGCTGTTCCAGCTGATCGTGAGCTGGCGCGAGCTCGCGTTCAACAACTTCGTTCGCCTGCGCGACGCCGCGACACCCGAGGCGCGCGCGGCGGTCGCCGCCGAGATCGAGGCCCTCGCCGGCAATACTGCGCTCGGGATCGCGCAGGCGACGGCGTTTCCGCCCGGGACCGACAGCACCGCCCGCGACGCGTTCTGCGCCGAGCAGCGCCATCACCACTGACGAACCGCTCCAAGACTACTCTCGATCTCGAGGATTGCAGTCCAGATCCTCCATCATATCTCTGTACTGAGAGCGCCGGACCTCCGAATACGTGCGATGCGAATCCGGTTCTCCCTCGCCGAGGTTTGCCAGTCGACGTGATGGGCACGACCGGCACGGCCTGACGCGAGGCGCTCGCGTATCCCTGCGCTCGCGTGCTACGCTCGAACCCTCGTCGCATCCGAGCGGCGCGGGAAGACCAGCTCATGGATGGAGCATTCGATAGCAAGGCGGGCGCGAGTAGCTTGGTTCATGAGACGCTCGAGAAGCCGGGCGCGCCTGCAACGCCGGGCAAACAAACGCTCACCGGGATGGCTGGCCCGGTGCAGCGCAAGGCCGGTCCCGCCGCCGCGGCCGGGGGTGCCCTCCCCGGCAGCCCCGGAGACGGGGCACCGATGGAGCCTGGCCTCCAGCGCGACATGGAAAAGTCGTTCGGTGCTGACTTCTCATCGGTGCGGATTCACCAGGGCGGCGCCGCCGAAGCGCTCGGCGCGCGGGCGTTCACGCGCGGCGAATCGATCCACGTCGCACCCGGCGAGCTCAATCCATCGAGCCCCGAGTCGAGGAACTTGATCGGGCACGAGCTCGCGCACGTCGTGCAGCAACGCGGGGGGCGCGTCTCGGCCCCGCAGGGCTTTGGCGGCCTCGGCGTCAACGACGATGCCGGGCTGGAGGCCGAGGCTGACCGAGCGGGCGAGCGCGCCGCGCGTGGAGAGCCGGCGGGCATGGCGCACGCAGGCGGCACCGCTGCCACAGCTCACGGCCCGGTCCAGGCCAAGCTGCGCTGGTCGCGCGAGCTGGAGTGGATCAATGCCAAGACCAACCCGGCGATTGCCTCCAAGTTCTCGACGCTCGCCGCCGTCGAGGACGAAGCCGACACGCTGAGCGGCGGCGTCGATATCGAGATGATCGCCCGCAAGCCCCAGCAGGGAGCGGCGGCATTCTCGTTCCAGCGCCAGCAGGTCGAGATTCAACCGATGCCCAGCGGCTCTGACCAGGCGATCCAATCGCTGTCGGGCGGCGACGTCAACGACCGCGTGATCGCCCTCTCCCACGAGCTGCGGCACGCGTGCGATGCATTCCAGACCGGCGACAAGGCGCTGCGCGGCGCCGTGCGCAACGCAGCCCCGTGGGAGGACCTGATCCACGCCGAGTGGCGCGCGCACGCAACGCAGGCCAAGGCAGCCTTCGAGATCGCCAAGGCGCAGGGCCCACAGGCGGTGCCGAGCCGGCACAAGGATCTCATCGATCGCTGGAAGCCCAACACCTTCGACAAGAGCCAGGCCAGCCAGCCGCAGTCGATGTTCTCGATCACCAGAAGCTACATTCAACAGTACTCGAAGCAGCCGACCACCGACGATCAGGTCGATGCATTCATCAAGAGCCACGCAAACTGGGTGGCCGAGACCTTCGCGCTGTGCCCGCCGGCCGCGAAAGGCACTCCATGACGGCCGCATCCGACGCGGTCGCCCAGCTCGCGCATCAGTACTTCTGGGGCTGGCAGGAAGGCAACTGGACGCAGCTGCGCGGCACGCTCGCCGCCGATGTCGAATTCGAGGATCCCAGCCTGGGCAGCGTCGAAGGCATCGATGCGCACGTGGCGCTGTATGCCGACGACAAGCGGTTCCCCGACCGCACCGGCGTCGCGATGCGCCGGCTCGCGTACAGCGACGACGCGGCATTCATCTCGTACGACGTGTACCTCGGTCACTGGCGCAAGCTGACCGTGATCGACCAGCTGTCGGTGAGCGACGGCCGGATCGTCCATGTGCTGTCGGTGGCCGACGAGTGGCCGTCGCGAACCCCGCCTACCGACGGATGAGCGGTGGGTGCGGCGTCGCTCGCCGTGCGCGACGCGCGGTCGGCGACGACCGAGCTTGACGGCTCCAGCGCGGCGGACGTACTCACGGGGCGGAGGTACCCATGTCGCGCACCGCCTGCCTGGCCTTGATCCTGCTGAGCGCGGCAACTGCCGCCCGCGCCGATACGTCCGAGCGCGGACTCGGCGGCCT
>DATIPJ010000003.1:0-2537 GCA_035472155.1 Kofleriaceae bacterium | reverse complement strand
GCACGCGGATCACCTTGACGAAGAAGAACTCCGACAGGAGTCCCGCGACCGATGACTCGACGCGCGAGCCGCGCTTGCTCGGATCGCCCAGGTGGCGGACCTCGTAGCTGTGGTCGGCGCGGGCGCCGAGGCTCTCGATGTTGTGGCGCAGCATGAGCTCGTGCGCCTTGCGCATCGCCAGCTCGGCCTCGTTCTGGTTCGAGCTGCCGGCCAGCGCGAGCAGCTTGCGAATGCGCTCGAGCACGCGCTCGCCCTCGCTCGGCGGAGGCGGTTCGGCCCCGGACGCCACCTGCGGCGCGCCGGCGGCGCGAGCATCGATCCCGCGCTCGGCGCACACGCGGCGGAACGTCTCGCCGTGCGCCGTCTCGCCGCGGATCTTGAGGAACTCGTCGACGTACTGATGCGCCATCTCGTGCTCGAGGACGCTCGTGACCTCGAGCCACGGCCGCGCCAGCGCGAGCGTCCGCGAGATCTCGAGCGTGCGCGTGGCGCTGTGCCAGCGGCCGAGGTGCGTGCTCGAGTCCGACAGCACGAGCACCGGCGGGAGCAGACGGCTGCTGAATCGATCGTGGTTCTCGCGATCGTAGCGGCGGCGCAGCTCGCGAATCAGCGCGGCCTCGAGCTGTGCGGACAGTGCTTCGACGTTCGTGGCGGATCCGGAATCGAGCATGGGAAGCTCGTCGTTAGCACGACGGTCTGTCATTGCCTGTGAGGCCACGCGACACCGGCGTGTCGAGTTGCCGGCAGTCGTGGTTCATCGCGCAACGTCGCGAGTCGACGCTGCGCGCTGACGGCATTCGCTGTGCAAAGCGTGGCGGCATGCGATGCGAGCGCGCCGCGATCACGGAGCCGGATGAGCTTCGACGGCGTGGCCAGCACCGACAG
Organism: Kofleriaceae bacterium; assembly: GCA_035472155.1. GTDB lineage: Bacteria > Myxococcota_A > Polyangia > Haliangiales > Haliangiaceae > JABFXX01. The sequence continues at coordinate 1,652 of DATIPJ010000003.1, read as the reverse complement.
AGAGGATGGCTCGGCGTCCTCGTCGGGCTCGCGGGAGTCGTCGGCTGCGCAGAGGCGCCGTCCGCCGATCTCGACGAGCCTCAGGACGCCGAGCCGTCCGATGCCAAGGCCGATGTCGCCGGGGATACGTGCGCGAGCGTCCGGTGCGGCAACCCGGAGGCTCGCAACATCCTGTTTCCGGGGAATCCGGCATGCAGCGGGCACGGCTGCGAGCGCAACCTCGCCGGCGATGCGCTGTACGTGCCGCCGCGCAATGGGCGACCGTGGGGCGATACCTACGAGCTGGGCTCGATGTCGCCCGACACGCTGTCCGGGTACAGCTCGGGCCGGATCGCGCTGTTGCGCCGCCTCGCGCTGATCGGTGACGGCGCGCACGCGGTCATGCTCGATCCATCGTGGCCCGACGGGCAGCGCGACTTCGCCGGGCGCGGGCCGGAGCGCGGCGAGGACATCGTGCGTGAATGGCTGCTCGACGATCCGGATCGGACGTTTCTCCTCATCTATGGCCGCCGCAGCACCGGCTGGTCGGGCTATGCCGCGCTGCAGCGGTCCGAGGTCGGCGACCGCGTGAAGGTCTGCTTCGTCGACGTCCCGCATCTGCTGGTGCCGACGGTGCCGACTCTGCATGACGCGCTGGTCGATCCCGACGCCTGGTACAACGGCACGTGCGCGTGGGGCGTGAGCTCGGCGCCCTACCCGTGGCCGTAGTCGTGATCGTCGTCGACGGAAGGTGACTGGACGATCGTCGTCAGGACCGGGCGCGCGCCCTCGAGCGACCGGGCGAACAGATCGGGCTGCTCGGGGTCGGCGAACACGGCGGCGAAGTCCTCCGGGCTCAGCGCCCGGGCGAACCGAGCGGCGAACGTATCGCGCAGCACGCGCAGGTAGTGCTCGACGTCGTAGTCGCGCGGATCGCTCGGGTCCTCGCGCGGGATCGGCGCGGCTGCGAAGTCGCCGGTGGCAGGGGAATCGTCGTCGGGAGCGGCCGCGGGGTCGATCTCGTCGTCGAATTCCGGCATCACGCGGCTGCGGCCGCGGGTGGCGCGGTAGACGCGGACGCGCTCGCCCACGGTCCATGTCGTCCGGCCGCTGGCGAGCACGGCCTCGTAGGGCAGCTCGCGGCGCGTCTCGCGCGTGGCGAGGTACTGCGCGGGGGCCTTGGTCAGCCGGACGCGCGCGGTCATGTCGTAGGTGGGGATCGCGCGCTTGCGAAGCGCGGCCACGGTCTCGATGTACACGCGCTGGACCGCGGCGACATCGCCGGCGAGCAGGTGCTCGAGCGCGTGGCGCAGGAAGCGCTCGCCGAACGGCTCGTTGCGGCTCGAGCGGAACGCCACGCCGCGCAGCACGAGGGGCGCGTCGTAGGGCCGGAGCGCGTAGTTCTTGGGCTCGTGCGAGAGCATCGCGGCGTAGCGGCCATCGAATTCGAGCTGCACGCGCGCGGGCAACAGCCGGGCGACGTCGGCGACGATGCGGCGCTCGTCGGCCTCGGTCCACGCGTCGGGGACCGCGAAGTAGACGCCGTCGGTGTCGGCCTCGAGGAGGGTGACGCCGCGCGCGGCGAGCTCGCGGCACAGGAGCTCGAGCACCGCGCGGCCGTGGCGCGTGACCTCGTTGGCGGCGTGGACGTCGGAGAACCGGGTCAGCCCGGG
>DATIPJ010000002.1:0-4432 GCA_035472155.1 Kofleriaceae bacterium | reverse complement strand
GGCCGCCGACCGGCAAGTCGCCCACGCCGCAGACGATCGCGCGCCCGACGGTGCAAACGGCGCATCCCGCACCCGGCGCGCAGCCCGCGCCGGGAGGCAAGCACCGTCCCGCAGCGGCCGCACCGGCGGCGGGCGCGCAGGGTGCGCACGGGGCAAAGCCCGCGACGACCGGCGGTCCGGGCGCTGCACCGGCGCGCCCGACCGGCTCGCACACCGAAGGCGTGAAGACGCCGACCGCGACGCCGGCTCGCTCCGCCGCGCAGCCGGTGCCGGCCGCGCCGGCGACACCGGCAGGCACGACCGCAGCGCCGCGCGTCCCGACGACGCCTGCGCCGGCGCCGAGCGTCCCGCCGATCCAGCCGGCGCCGGCGAATAGCACGCCCAATCCGGCCGGCATGGTGCCGAGCACCGTGAGCCTCGACGGCGATCGCAGCGCCGCGCGCGCGGGCATTGCTGCCGAATCGGCGACGCAGCGCGAGGTCCCGCAGCAGGCGGCGGCCGCGACGCGCAGCCAGGTCGCGCCGCTCGGGCCGGTGCTCACCAGCCAGGTGCCGACCGTCGAAGCGCCCGCACGCCGCGCGACCGTCACGCAGGCCACGCAGGGCGCGGCCACGACGAACCAGCAGGGCCACGCGCGCTCGACGCAGACCTCCTCGCAAGGCAACCAGCAGATCGCCGGCCAGGCGCGCGGCGCCGCTCAGGAGCGCGCGCAGATCGCCGGTGCACCGCCGCCCGGCGTGATCGCCGCATCGTCGCCGTCGGCGATGGCGCACGTGACGCAGGGCGAGCGCGCCGAGCTGGCCGCGCTCACCGGGCCCTCGCATCCTCCCGCGGCCGGCGCCGGCGCGATCGCAGGTGCTGCCACGGCAGCGACCGCGCGGATCGCCGCGCAGGCGCACGCGATGCCGCCCGACGCCAAGCGGACCGTGCAGCCGCATACGCTGGAGCCCGTCGACACCGGCGGCGCCGCGACGGCCACGGCGACGGTGTCGGCGCACTTCGCGCAGGCCAGGACGATGCTCGATCAGCCGCCCGAAGCGCCGCAGCTGCATCTGCCAGCGTCGGCGCCCGCCGAGCCGAGCGGCCCGCAAGGCGGCGTGGGTCCGCAGGGCCCCGGCGGTCCGCAGGGCCAGGGCGCGGGCCCCGGCGGCCCGGGCGCTGCGGCCGGGCCGAGCGCCGCCACGAACCGCGCGGCCGCGATCGCCGGCATCGAGTCCGGCGTCGCGACCCAGATGCAAGGCCAGGCGCCCGCGCAGCTTGCGGCCGGCCACGCGCAGCTGACCGGGCAGCTCAAGGGTCACATCGATCAGGCCGAGCAACACAGCACGCAGTCGGTGACCGACGCGCAGGCCACGGCCGCGACCGGCACGCAAACCGCGCAGACGACGCTGGCCTCGACGACGACCGCGGCGCAGACGACCGCGCAGACCGACGCCGCGCAGTGCCGCACGCAGGGCCAGGTTCAGACGGCCGCCGCGCATCAGGCGATGACCACGCAGGTCGCCGCGGCGCAGACGTCCGCGCAGACCGAGACCCTCGGCGCGCAGGCGACGCGCGATGCCGGCGTGGCGCAGTCGCGCACCGCCTTCGAGGCCGACCAGGCGACCGCCAACGCGTCGTACACCTCCGAGCACGCCGCTGCGCAGACGTCGTTCAACACGCAGAACCAGGCGGCTCAGACCGACCTCGCCACCAACCAGCAGCAGGCCCAGCAGGAGGCCACCACCGCCAACCAGGCGGCGCACACCAAGAACCAGGCCGACATCTCGCGCGAGAGCGCGGCCAACGATCAGCGCCGCAACCAGGCCCAGGCCGATCACGATCAGCAGGTCAATCAGACCAACCAGCAGGCACAGACCGATCAGCAGCACATCCAGTCGGACATGGACCAGCAGGTCAGCCAGACCGACAACAAGATGCACTCCGACGTCTCCACCCAGGAGCAGCGCGGACAGCAGCAGGTCAACCAGCACCTCGCCGACGGCGAGCGCAACTATCACGCCGAGATCCAGACTGGCCAGCAGAAGGCCGACGCCGAGCAGCAGCGCGCCGACGCCGCGGCCGCGCAGAAGCGCGCCGAGGCCGATGCCCAGAAGGACAAGGGCGGCGGCGGCGGCATCTTCGGCAAGGTCATCAACTGGGTCAAGGACCGGGTCAACGACCTGCTCGATCTCGCCAAGTCGATCATCGAGGCCGCGCGCAAGGCCGTCATGGCGATCATGGAGGCCGCGCGCAACGCCGCGATGGCCGTGCTCAACGCTGCGCGCAACCTGGCGATGGCGGCGCTCAACGCCGCGAAGCAGGCGATCCAGGGACTGATCTCGGCGGCGGCGGCGGCGATCCGCGGCCTGATCTCGGCGGCGGCGAGCCTGATCCGCAGCGTGATCCAGACGCTGGCGACCGCGCTCCAGACGCTGGTCCGCGTGCTGACCACCGCGCTCAACGCGCTGGTCCAGGCATTCCAGACCTTCGTCAACATGGCGCTCGATGTCCTGGTCGCCGCGGTCTCGCTGATCAACAAGGACCTCGGCCGCAAGCTCGATCAGGCGACGCAGGGCTTCCGTCAGGCGTTCAACCGCGCGTGCGACAACCTGCAGCAGAACATCACCGCCGCCGGCCAGCGCCTCGAGCAAGGCATCCAGGCCGCCGCCGACAAGGCCAAGGCCGCGGTCACCTCCGTCGAGAACCAGCTCAACGCCGCGGTCACCGCGATCGAGAACAAGGCGCACGCGGCCGTCGACCAGGCGTTCGCGGTCGCCGAGGCCGTGGTCAACCAGGTGTTCGACGCCGTCGAGGCCGGCGTCAACAAGGCGTTCGACGCCGCCGAGGCGGTGGTCAACGAGGCGTTCGATCTCGCGCAGTCCGCCGTCGAGGGCTACCGCCAGGCGTTCAACGCCGCGTGCGACAAGGCGGTCGAGCTGGCGGACAAGGCGCTGACGGCGCTCGGCGATCTGGCCGGGAAGCTCGTCGACATGCTGCCCGACTCGCTGATCGAGGGCTTCATCGACTTCTGGAACGGCCCGTGGCGCAGCATGATCATCATCGGCCTGGCGACGATCGCCGCGGTGGCGATCACCGTCGCGACCGGCGGCGTGGGCGGCCCGATCGCCGGCATGCTGCTCGCCGGCGTCATCGGCGGCACGCTGACCGGCGGCGCGTACCTCGCGGGCGAGCTGGTCGCGCGCCAGGGCGCGATCGATCTGGCCGAGAACGGCAAGGGCATCTACGTGCCGAACTACGGCTACGTGCCGGTCGGCCCCAACGGCCAGCCCGATCTGTCGGGCGTTCCCAAGGACAAGCAGGAGGAGGTCGCCGGCCAGCTCGGCCCCGGCGGCTGGGCGGGCTCGAACTTCGAGACCAACCCCGACGGCACGTTCCAGATGGGACCCGACGGCAAGCCGACCGGCCGCCCGAGCAACGAGATCGCCAACGAAGCCGTGATGGAGGGCATCCAGGGCTTCGGCGAGGGCTTCATCTCGGCGGCGCTCGCGGCAGGCGGCGGTGCGATCGGCGAGCAGATCGGCGGCATGGTCGCCAAGAAGTTCGCGGGCGAGATCGCCAAGAAGGTCGTCACGCGTGTGGTGTCGGGCGCTGTCGAGGGCGCATTCGATGTCGTGTCCAATGGAGCGACCACGTTCTGGAACACCGGGTTCGATGCGCTGCAGGCCGGCAAGTCGCCGTCGGAGGCGTTCAAGGCGGCGGCCGGCGAGAGCCTCAAGGCGGTCAGCGATCCGGGCGCGATCGCGACCTCGCTCGCCAACATCGGCGTGGGCGGCGCGCGGGCCAAGGGCCTCGACAACCTGCTCGACACGCGGCTGACCAACGGGCTCGTGCGCAAGGGCGCCGACATCGTCATCGACACCACGGTCGAGACCGTCAGCGAGGCCGCGGGCAACTTCGGCTACACGCTCGCGACCACCGGCGACATCAACAAGGCCAAGGAGGCCGGGGCCGCGAGCTTCGATCCGACCAAGATCTTCATGTCGGCCGGCATGAGCACCGTCGGCGACGTGGTGAACACGCGCGCCGAGAAGTACGCGGAGAACCACGGTGGCGGGTCCCACGACAGCGGCGGCACCCACGATGGCGACGGCTCGCACGACACGGGCGACTCGCACGACAGCGGCAGCTCGAGCTCGAGCAGCAGCAGCTCGAGCGATGGCAGCAGCTCCACGCACGCTTCGGGCGACGGCGGCAGCACGACCCGCTCGACCGGCACCAGCGATGGCGGCTCGACCACGACACACAGGACCAGCGACGGCGGCGGGTCAACCACGACCCATTCGACCGGCGACGGCGGCACCAGCACCGGGTCCACGAGCGGCACCACGCGCACGACCGGCGACGGTGGATCGACCACGAGACGCACGACGGGTGACGGCGGATCGACGACGACCCGCGCGACGGGCGATGGCGGCTCGACCACGACGCA
>DATIPJ010000001.1:0-9595 GCA_035472155.1 Kofleriaceae bacterium | reverse complement strand
GGCTCGCGACGCTGCCAAACGGCCACTCGCCGACGTAAGGCAAGAGGCCCCCTACCTCGCGCGGCGGCCCCGCGACCTCGACGGGGAACCTCGCGCAGCCGAACGTCTCCTGCACCCAGCGCACGCGGCGGAACGCGAACGCCGAGGTGAACGCCGCCATCACCCCCGGATCGGTGAGCACGCCGGCCCGCGGCCCGCCGTTTTTGCAGTCGGCGGGGTGGAACGTCGCGGTGGCGTCGTCGAACGTCGGGCAGGTCCCAGACGCGGCGGTCAGGAGGTCCATGAAGCTGCCGTTCTCGACGGTGAGCTTGGCCGCAAACGCGGGCGCGGTATCGAGCTCCGGTGCGCCGCCGACCTTGAACGCATCGCGCCAGAACGCGAGCATCTGGCGGGCGAACGCCGGGCGGGCCAGGTAGTCGCGCAGCAGCGCCTGGTAGACGCCGCGCTTGCCTTCGTCGGGCGCATCGCCGACCTGGCGGACCTCGGCCAGCGAGGGTGCGTCACCGATCAGGCGCAGCGCGGCTGCCTTGAGCGCGGCGCTGTAGTCGATCTCGCGCATCGCGAGCAGCTCGTCGAACTCGTTGCTGTCGACTCCCGCGTCCGCGAGCGGGGGCGCGATCGACGGACGGCAGCCCGTGATCGCGAGGCACGCGACCAGGAGCGGAGTCCTGTACAGAGCGAGGGCAGCCATGTGCGTCTATCTGGGAGGAGCGCCGCTGTCGAGGCGTGCGGCGCGCTGCAGCTGGGTCGCGGTCAACGTTGATCCATCGTGGCTCCATCCCGGCGGCGCGAGCACGTAGCCGAGCTTGGCAGCCAGCCCCGGCGCACGCGCCACGTCGCGCGCGATCGCGGTGAAGTCGTGAAACGCGATCCGCGCCGGATGAAACGTCTCGATGTCCTTGGTCAGCCCGTACACGACGCGCTCTCGTTCGGGAGCAAAGCTACCGAACAGGCGATCCCAGAGGATGAAGATCCCACCGTGATTCTTGTCGAGATAGGCGACGTTCTTGCCGTGGTGCACGCGGTGGTGCGACGGCGTGTTCATGAACCACTCGAGCGGCCCGAGCTTGTCGACCGCCTCGGTGTGAAGCCAGAACTGGTAGAGCAGCGACCACGCCTGCGCCGTGAGCACCATCCACGGTGGAAAGCCGACGAGCGGCAGCGGCGCCCAGAAGATCGGCCCGGTCAGCGGGGTCAGGAGCGGCTGGCGCAGCGCGGTCGAGAAGTTGAAGAACTGGCTCGAGTGATGGTTGACGTGGCACGCCCACAGAAAGCGCACCTCGTGGTGAATGCGGTGGAACCAGTAGTAGCAGAGGTCCTCGGCGAACAAGAGGACGATCCATGCCCACCACGCGGTGCCGATGTCGAGGACGCGGTGCTCGTAGAGGAAGGCGAAGAACGGGATCGAGAGCAGCTTGGTGAACCCGGAGACGAACACGTTGGCCAGGCCCAGCGTGAGCGACGCCGCGGTGTCGCGCTTCTCGTAGCCCTTGATCTCGGGGTGGCGCAGCGCCCACACGCCCTCGATCACCATCGCGAGGATGAATGCGGGGATCGAGTAGAGGACCAGGTTCGACACGCGGCACTATTGTATCCCGGGCTTGCCCTTCCCAAACGCCCGGCGTGGCGGCGATGCTGCCCGCCATGACACACGGCGGCGACATCATCGCGGAAGTTCTAGCGCGGCACGGTGTGACGCACCTCTTTGCCCTGTGCGGCGGTCACATTTCTCCGATCCTGACCGGCGCGCAATCGCGCGGCCTGCGCGTGGTCGACGTGCGCGATGAGGGGAACGCGGTGTTCGCCGCCGACGCTGTAGCGCGCATGACCGGAAATATCGGCGTCGCTGCGGTCACCGCGGGACCGGGCGTCACCAACACGATCACGGCGGTGAAGAATGCCCAGATGGCGCAATCGCCGATACTGATTTTCGGCGGCGCCACCGCCACGTTGCTCAAGGGCCGCGGCTCGCTTCAGGACATCGACCAGATGTCGGTGATGAAGCCGATCACCAAATGGGCGACGGCGGTCAAGACGGTGCCCGCGCTGGCGCCGGTGCTCGAGCGCGCCTGCCAGCTCGCGATCGACGGTGTGCCCGGCCCGGTGTTCATCGAGGTGCCGGTCGATCTGCTCTACCCCGAGGCGATCGTGCGCGAGTGGTACGCCAAGGAAGCGGGCCTGGGCCGCGCCAAGGGCATCGGCGCCAAGGCGGTCGAGCTCTACATCCGCGGCCACCTGTATCGACAGTTCCGCGCGCCGGCGATGCCCGAGGTCAACATCCCGGTCAAGCTGCCGACGCTGCGCGCCGACAACGGCATCGAGCGCGCGGCCGATGCGCTGCGCGCCGCCCAGCGCCCGGTGATCGTCGTCGGGAGCCAGGCGCTGGTCGGCGTCAAGGACCCGGGGCGGATCGCGCGCGCGCTCAGCATGCTCGGCGCGCCGGTGTTCCTCGGCGGCATGGCGCGCGGGCTGCTCGGGCGCACCCACGAGCTCCAGCTGCGCCACAACCGCAGCGCCGCGCTCAAGCAGGCCGACGCGATCATCGTGTGCGGCTTCCCGTTCGACTTCCGGCTCGGCTACGGCCGCGGGCTCAACCGCGAGGCGACGATCATCGCCGCGAACCTGTCGAGCCACGAGCTGCGCAAGAACCGCAAGCCCGACATCGCCATCGAGTCGCACGCGGGCGACTTCCTCGTCGCGCTCAGCGAGCGGATCAGCTCGGCCGGCGACCGCTGGCGCCCGTGGCTCGACGAGCTGCGCAGCAAGGAGCAGGCGCGCGACGCCGAGATCTCGGGCAAGGCACAGCCCGACGGCGAGCGGGTCGATCCGATCCACCTGTTCCACCGACTCGAGGAGGCGATGGCCGACGACGCGATCCTCATCGTCGACGGCGGCGACTTCGTGGCCACCGCGAGCTACATCGTGCGGCCGCGCGCGCCGCTGTCGTGGCTCGACCCGGGCGCGTTCGGCACGCTCGGCGTCGGCGGCGGGTTCGCGCTCGGCGCGACCATGGTTCGCCCCGGCAAGGAGGTGTGGCTCCTGTGGGGCGACGGCTCGTCGGCGTACACGCTCGCCGAGTTCGATAGCTACGTGCGCCATGGGGTCGCGCCGATCGCGATCATCGGCAACGACGCGTCGTGGATGCAGATCGCGCGCGAGCAGGTCGAGGTCCTGGGAACCACGCTGGGCTGCGACCTGCGGCGCACCGACTATCACAAGGTCGCCGAGGGCTACGGCGGGGTCGGCCTCGTCCTGAGCGAGGGCAGCCGGGTCGACAGCGTGCTGGCCGAGGCCAAGGCGATCGCCCGCAGTGGTCGACCGGTCTGCATCAACGTCCATCTGAGAAATACCGACTTCCGCAAGGGCTCGATTTCCATGTAGTTCTGGCCGCGGCCCGGGAGGGCGCTTGACAGATGCGAAATTGAATTCTACTTTCAATCTCGAAGATGTTGCGCGTCGCGGCTTCCGTTGCTCTGGGCCTGGGTCTGCTCGCCGGTTGTGGCGGGATGTCGCCGCCCCCGGTCAGCCCGGCCGATGCCGCGCGCGCCAACGTCCAGGTCGCCGATCTCGAGAACGGCCGGTCGCTGCTGATGCGCAAGTGCGGCGGCTGCCACCGTGTGCCGTTGCCGACCGAGCACAGCCCGCACGACTGGCCCAGCAAGATCGGCGAGATGTCGGCGCGCGCGCATGTCGATGATCAGCAGCGCCACCTGATCGAGTCGTACCTCGTGACGATGGCTGCGCGTTAGCCGGCATTCAGGCGCCGATCTGCACGCCGATCATCATGCGGAACTGCTCGTAGTAGAGCGGTAGCTGGCCGAGGAGCGGCACGGGCAGGGCGATCTCGATCGGGTCCCACACGATGCGGACGTGGCCGCCGAGATCGTAGTCGAGCCCGAGCGGCGTGATCGCGCCGTACGGGCCGGTGCTGTACTTCGGCGCGCCATAGACGTCGAACAGCAGCGTCGAGACCCCGAGGTGGAGCGACGACCGGAGGTTCACGCGGTCGAACTTCATCGGGAAGCGGCGGATCAGCGCGCCCGACAGCGTCGCGACGCCGGCGTGCACCGTCATCGGTGACGTCGTGACCCACGGGTTCCAGCCCGCGTCGAGCCCCACCACCCACTGCTCGCGGATGCGATAGCGCAGCCCGAGCGACGCGGCCACCGCCGTGCGATCGACCGAGCCGCCGGCCGATGCAGCGAAGCCCCACTTGCTGCCGAGCTCCTTGTCCTCGCGGACCTTGGCGACCTCGGTCACCGACGGCGTGGGCACATCGCGGCCCGGCTCCTTGCCCGGCTCGGCGCTCGGCACCGTGGGTGACGTGGGCACGGCGGGTGTCGCGTCCGCGGCCGGCGTGCCGGGGGTCGGTGTCGCCGTCGTCGCCGGCACAGGCACCGGCACAGGCACCGGCACGGGCGCTGCGGGCGGCGGGTCGTCGGCGCGCGCGGGCAGCGCGAACGCGGCGAGTGCCAGGCACGTCGCGCCCACGGTCATCGCGTACTGGCGCCGCCGGGTCGCAACGAGGAGCGCGATCGCAATCAGCAGCCCGCACAGAAGGCTCTCGGTGCCCGAGGCGTTGCAGCCCGTGGTCAAGGAGTTGGTGACCGTGGCCTCGGGCGGCGCGCACCACTGGTTGTCCTCCGTGCAGCCCGGCTGGTAGCCGAGGTACTTCGCGGTGACCGCGTCGATCTGCGCGAGCTTGGCATCGTGGCTCAGCGCGGGATCGAGCGCGGCGGTGAGCAGGGCCGTGGCTGCCTCGGTCGCGATCGCATAGTTGCGGGCGATCGTCGGATCGGTGTCGTCCCAGCAGCGGTCGAGCTCGGCGCGATGGCCGGGCCCGTCGCGCGCCTCGTCGTAGCTGTCGCCGACGAGGTCGATCCAGTTCAGCACCACGGTGACCCGCATGCCGTCGTCGGTGCGATAGGTGTGCGGGAAGCCGTCCTCGAGCGCGTGCACCGCCGCGCCGATCTTCACGTAGAACAGCGGCAGCGAGGGCTCGATGTGCCCGCGCGTCGCGAGGTAGAGCTCGAGCGGGATCCGGTGCGCCGCGTCGACCGTGCCATCCGCCCCCAGCCCGTCGAGCGCCTCGGCCGCCGCCGCGTGAATGAACGCGCGGCACGCCGACAGCGCGGCGGGGTTGCCCGGGGCGTCGTCGTCGGAGGCCGACCGGATGCAATGCTCGTCCTGGGTCAACGGGTTGCCGTGGACCTGGATCAGATCGAGCGACGACAGCGGATCGATCCCCTTGAGGTCGTTGTCGCGCACGCCGAGCAGCAGCGTCATCCCGGCGAGGTCGTGGACGAAGTCGCCGGGCGGGGCGAACAGCACATCGTCGATCATCGCCGCCTCGTCGCGGGTCGGCGCGATCATGGGCGCGGTGTCGAATCTGGCTCGCACCGCGCGCAGCGCCTCGGCGGTGATCGGCTCGTGGCAGCCTCGCTCGTTGAGCTGGCTGCCGATCGCCCACGCATGGGACGTCCGCGGCGTCCCGGCGAGCAGCAGCACGGAGAGGGCCAACCACCGGTGACCGGACCGGCAAGCTAACGTTCGCATGTCCGTCTCGTCGTGCAGGTTCGAAGCCATTCTCCGACGGGAAATCTCGCGATGTTCGGTCCGCGCCTCGGGCAGCACCCTGACGCCGGGCCGCTCACCGCGGCGAGCCGACACACGCTGGCAGATGCAGTGCGAAGCTTTCTGAGCGCGCCCTCGACGCTGCGGTGTACGTGCGTTGCACGAAGCGCTGCAGCCGACCGCGAACGGGCGTGGATCTGCGAGTCAGGTCAGGATGGACCGAGCGCAGCGAGGAACTTCTTCGCCCACGCGCTCGCGCTGTCTTCCCACACCGGCACCCGCAGGGCGGCGTTGCGGGTGACGCGCTCCTCGCGCGGCATGCGCAGCGCGGTGTCGAGATCCGCGGCCACGCCGTCGACGTGATACGGGTTGGTCAGCAGCGCGAGCGTCATGCGCTCGGCAGCGCCGCAGAACTTCGACAGCACGAGCACGCCGGGATCGGCCTCGTCCTGCGCCGCGACGTATTCCTTGGCGACCAGGTTCATCCCGTCGCGCAACGGCGTCACGAGCCCGACCGCGGCGAGCCGGTACAGCCGCGCGAGCGTCGCCTGGTCGTACGACCGGTAGAGGTAGCGCACCGGCACCCAGTCGGCCTCGCCGTAGCTTCCGTTGATCCGCCCGACCAGGTGCTCGACCCGCGAGCGCAGCTCGGCGTACTCGGGCACCTCGGAGCGCGTCGGCACCGAGACCTGGACGAACGAGACCTTGCCTCGCCACTCGGGATAGCGCTCGAGCAGCCGCGCGAACGCCTCGAGCCGCTCGGGGATGCCCTTGGAGTAGTCGAGCCGGTCGACCCCGAGGATCAGCTTGCGGCCGCTCAGCATGTTCTCGAACGAGCCGAGCTCCTGGGCCTCGCCGCTGGGCATGGCCGCGGCGTCGGCGAACCGCGCCGGGTCGATGCCGACCGGGATCACGCGGCAGTGGTCGCGCGCGCGGGTCTCGGCGTCGCTGCCGAGCAGTCCGCGCACGACCTGGATGAAGTTGTCGTACCAGCGCTGCGATTGCAGGCCGATCAGGTTGAAGTCGAGGAGCGCGGCGGCGATCTCGCTCGCCCACGGCAGGGTCTCGAAGTCGTCGAGCGAGGGAAACGGGACGTGCAGGTAGAACCCGGTGCGGCCGCGGTGCCCGAGCCGGCGTAGCTCGCGCGCGGCCAGCATGAGGTGAAAGTCCTGGACCCAGACCTTGGCCGCCAGGCCGCCGGCCTCGACGACGAGGCTCGCGTAGGCGCGGTTGGCGTCGACGTAGCACTGCCATTCGTCGTCGAGGTAGCGCAGCCGGCCGGGAAAGCCGTGCAGGAGCGGCCACAGGCTCTGGTTGCAGAACCCGGCGTAGAACTTCTGCCGCCACACCGGCGGATAGTCGAACTGCGCGCGCGTGACCGGATCGCTCTCCTCGATCCGCAGGCGCAGGCCCGGGTCGCGCTCGGCGCCGCTCCAGCCGAGCCAGATGCCGTTGGTCTCGGCCAGCACCGGCAGGAGCGCCGACACCAGACCGCCGACCTCGCGCTTGCGGTCGGTCGATGGCGCGGCGGGCAGCCGGTTCGACACCACGATGAGGCGCGGATCGACCGGGCGGTGCGGTGGGTGAGGGACGACCAGCACCTCGGGGACCGGTGCGGTCTCGGTGCGCGACGCCTCGGTGCGCCACGCCACGCTGCGCGCATCGATCAGCCAGCGCAGGAAGCGATGCACCGCGTCGGGATCGGGCAGCCGGAGCGAGGCCTGGGTGCGCCGCGGCTGGGTCGAGACCAGGACGCCCACGTCGGTATCGCGCAGGCTGACGAACATGTCCTCGTCGGTGATGTCGTCGCCGAGCGCGAGCATCACGGCGCCGCTCGGCCCGCGGTTGCGCAGCCACTGCACCGCGCTGCCCTTGTGCGCTGCGCGGTGACGCACCTCGAGCGCTTCGACCTCCGGGAGCCGCTCGAGCAGCTGGTGGGTCTCGAGCCACTCGTCGACCACCATCTCGGCCAGCGCCGCGATCGTATCGTGCTGCTCCGCCGCGACGCGGCGCCAGTGCAAGCACACCGAGCACGACTTGCGCTCGACGAGCGCGCCCGGGTGGCGCTCGGCCAGCTGGCGCAGCGATAGCTCGATCTCATCGAGCTGCGGCACAGGCCGCAGCGCCGCGTCCCACGCACCGTTGACGCACCGCCACACGCCGTGCTCGGCCGCGAACATGACGCCCGGAAACCGCGGCGGCAGATCCTCGACGAGCCGCAGCGGTCGCCCGCTGATGATCCCGAGCGTGACGCCGGGAGTCGCGGCCAGCGCCTCGATCAGCGCCGCGGTGGCGCCATCCACCCGCGCCTCCTCGGGCGTCGGGGCAAATGGCAACAGTGTGCCGTCGAGATCGAGCGCAATGACAAGCTGGCTTGCCTTGGCGAGCTGCTGCCATTCCGAGTGCACCTGGCCACCTTAGGATGCTGCGCTCGAGAACGGTTGTGTCGCGAGGCGGGCCTCACGTCGTGAACACGAGATCGTGGGAAAAAGACCGTCGAACCGTATTCGAGACGCAAAGATCACTCGAATTGCGAATCACCACTCGCATTCGTGATCTGGAAATCAAGATGGCACGAGACAGGCGCGCGACGCCACGTGACCTCGCCATCGCGTGTCGATGCTTCGTGTCTCCACGATCGAAGCTCCACCGGTCGATGTTCCGGCGAAAACTTCGTTCCTGCTCGTGCCTGATGAGGAAGGGTGCGATCCACGTGCCAGTCGCTTTCGCGCCGCGCAAGCGCTGCGGCCGCGGCGCATCGCTCTGCGACGCGCGTAGGCGCGCGGGTGCGCGCGAGGCGACGCGCGATCAGCCGATTTCGAATGGGCACGCGATATGCGTCATTTGCCGCTGGAGGCTGACATGAAGCTCTACTACTCACCCGGCGCCTGCTCGCTCTCGCCGCACATCGTGCTGCGCGAGGCCGGTCGCCGGTTCGATCTCGAGCGCGTCGATCTCAAGACGCACCGCACGGCGAGCGGCGCTGACTACTACACGATCAACCGCAAGGGCGCCGTGCCCGCGCTGCAGCTCGACGGGCCCGATAGCCTGATTCTCACCGAGGGCCCGGCGATCGTGCAGTACATCGGCGATCTCGTCCCCGAGCTGCACCTGGTGCCGCCCAGCGGCACGTTCGCACGGTACCACCTGCAGGAATGGCTCAACTTCGTCTCGACCGAGCTCCACAAGCAGCTCGGTCCGCTGTTCGATCCCAAGACCCCGACGGCGTACGGCGAGCATCTTCGCGGCAAGGTCGGCGGCAGTCTACTCTACCTGCAGAACGTGCTGAATGACCGCGCGTTCCTGATGGGCGAGACGTTCACGGTCGCTGATGCGTACCTGTTCGTGATGCTGCAATGGTGCGCGAAGTTCGGGATCGACCTCGAGCTCTATCCCAACATCGACGACTACGAGCATCGGATCGCCGATCGGCCCGCGGTGCAGGACGCCCTGTCGGCCGAAGGGCTGCTCACCCGCCATCGCTACCGCCGCAGCGCCTGACGGGGCGAACCGCCACGCGCGCGGGTTCGCCGTGCGCATCGCGCGCAATGCTAGAACCAGGTGGTGCGGGCCTGGCTGCGATTCGCCGGTGTCGTCGGCCTGACGATCGGGCTCGGCGCGGCGTGCGGTGCGCAGGGGAGCGCGCCGGCCGCGGGGACGCGCGGCGCTCCGCCTCCGTCGGTGTCGTCGGCCTCGGGGGCGCCGCGCGGGACCCGGGTCGCGAGCAACATCCTGCGCGCCGACTATGCGGGCTCGCGCGCGTGCGCCGATTGCCATGGCGCCATCTACGCGGCGTGGGAGACCTCCGCGATGCGCGGCATGACGCGCGACGCGAAGGACGCAGCGATCCGCGCGCCGTTCGACGGCGCGACGCTGCGCGTGGGCCCCGACACGGCCACGATGGAGATGCAGGGCGGGCGACGCGTGGTGCGCGTGGTGTCGGGTGGTCGCACCCAGACCTTCCGGGTCACCAAGGTGATCGGCGGGCGCTACCGCGAGGACTTCGTCGGGCTCGACGCGC